>NZ_JBSXNR010000059.1:0-166974 GCF_056857735.1 Flagellimonas sp. L-11 | reverse complement strand
ATCCAAGGCCGGATATCCCTCGCTACTGGAGTACTATGCTAAAGTAAAACACATAAATTAAGGAACCGCCCAGTACGGAACCGTATGCTGGGTGGTGTGGAAGGTCGGAACGGGAAGTAATCCCGTTCCTCCTATCCGATTCATATCTATATTGCTTAGAAGGAGTAAATCGCAGCGAACAATACAGAGGCCAAGCTCGAGGTTGGAACAAGATCGTGGTCGATAAACGCATCTTCTGCAGAGCTATCCAATCGAATTTCGGGCTTTAAGATTAAGTTTCCAATGGTAGCACTACCGGTCAAGGTCAAAGCTAATACGCTTCCGTCACCATCAGGGTCGGAACCAATGCTTGCAGTATCACCGAAGAAGTCACCTGTCATGAAGTATTCACCTCTTAGGCCAAGGCTGAAAGTTTCTGAAACAGCATATTGTGGATAAAGCGCGGCACCTGTAAAGGACCCTCCGTCATCTTCCATGCTAAAGTGAGCAGCGTTGATGCCCAAGAAGAACTCATCTGAAAGGTCAAAACCACCAGTGTAGTCAATCTCGAAGCCTCCTTGGCTGTACAAGAAATTCAAAAACTGACCTGAGTATCCCAATTGTGCGCCCACGGCGTAATCACCTGTCGGGTTGAACTCCGTCAAATCTGTTGGATTCATTACAGCCACCATGGCAGACCAATCGTTGCCCAAATCAAAATCGGCCTTAAGACCTGTGTGGCTAAAAGGGCCGTAAGAAAATAGGTAGGAAGTACTGTAGTTAAAGTTGGCCGCAGGTGAAATTACCTCATAACCCAAAAATGTGTTGAAGTTACCAAAGGTAAGAGTCACGGCATCACTTACATTCCAATATACGTATAACTGGTTGACAATGTCGCCAGTAGCAGAGTACATGGGAGATGCAAATATAGCATCCGTACCACGTGGGCCAAAAACCAGATCGGCCACAAAACCTACTTTTTCACCCTCATAAGCGGCAATAACATTTGCCATGCCCAAAGAGAACCCTGGTAGTTGTGCAAAAGAGGATCCCGGGGCTATGGCTTCCTCGTCATTTGGAGCGGTAATATTTGCTCTGTAATAAGCATCAACTGTACCACTAAAGCTAAACTTTGGAGTAGTTTCTTCCTCCTGTGCAGCGGCGGAAAATGTTACCATTGAAATGATGGCGATAGCCAAAATTTTTCCGAAGTTTGTATTTATAATCGTTTTCATATCATAATCGTTTTAAGTTGTCCTTTTATTGAAGGACGGTTGTTTAATTGTGAGTTTGATTGAAAAGGTTATTCAACGGAGCGTTTGGCAGAACGCTCCGTTCCTTTTTTTCAATATTGTTGTGAGTTTGAAAGACTTATTTTATTTGTCTTGGGAAATGTGTTCTGGATAAGCTTCCACTCCATGCTCGTGCAAATCCAAACCTTCAACTTCCTCTTTCTCAGATACCCGTAGTCCAATGGTTTTCTTCAAAATAAAGAGTACTATAAAGGATGCAACAGCCGCCCAGACAATGTAGGCCAATGATCCGTATGTCTGTACCCAAAGTAGCTTTCCGCTACCTCCGTAAAACAATCCACCGTCCAGTGCAAACAGGCCAATTAGTACGGTTCCAAGGAATCCACAAACCCCGTGAACGGAAATGGCCCCTACTGGGTCGTCAATCTTAAGTTTCTTATCAATAAATTCAATGGACGCAACCACTACAATACCACATAGCAGACCAATGGCAAGGGCTCCCCAAGCATTTACGGACCCGCATCCGGCGGTAATACCCACCAAACCGGCCAAGGCACCGTTCAATGTCATGGAAATATCCGCTCTACCATATCTGGCCCAGGTAAAGAACAGGGCTGCAATGGCTCCAATGGCAGCGGCAAGGTTGGTGTTTATGATAACGCTGGTTGCCGCAATGGTATCGTCACCGCCCCAAGCCAATTGGGAGCCGCCGTTAAATCCAAACCATCCCAACCAAAGGATAAATACACCCAATGCTCCAAAGGCCATATTGTGACCTGGAATCGCCTTGGCCTTTCCATCCACATATTTACCAATTCTCGGGCCGACCAAAATGGCAGCTACCAATGCGGCGGCACCGCCAACGGCGTGCACTACGGAAGAACCTGCAAAATCAATGAATCCGGCTGTGTTCAACCATGCATCGTCGTCAAAAGGCCAGTACCAGCTCCCTGAAATGGGGTAAATTAAAGTGGTAAGGATTGCGGAGAAAATCAAATAAGTGGAAAATTTGGTTCTTCCAGCAATTGCTCCGGATACAATTGTTGCTGCCGTAGCGCAGAATACGGTTTGGAAAAACAGATTGTGCCAATCATCGGCACTAAAAAATAAGTATCCCTGATCTGATGGACTGGACCTAAAAAATCCCCCACCCACTAAATCGCTGCCATACATGATAGCGTAACCTACTGCCCAAAACATTATTGAGCCTACGGCAAGGTCCATAACGTTCTTCATTATTATATTACCGCTGTTTTTGCTTCTGGTAAAACCTATTTCCACAAGGGTGAATCCTGCTTGCATAAAAAATACCAAAACGGCGGCAAGTGTAATCCACAAGGCGCCCATATCGCCAGTTATGGCCTCAACGGCTTTATCTATCGCTTCTTGTTCTTGTACAATCATAATCTAAGTTTTTAAGTTTTTCGGCTATTAAATGTTAGTTGATTCCGGCGCTTCCGCTTTCCTTGGTCCTGATTCTGTAAGCCTCGATAACATCGGAGACGAAAATTTTTCCATCACCAACATTGCCGGTACTGGCAGTGTCCAATAAAACATTCACGGTTTTTTCCAGAAAGTCATCGCTAACTACGATAACCAAATACCTTCTTTGTATATCGCTCGTGCTGTACGATATGCCACGATAGACATGTCCTTGTTTTTCATTACCAACCCCTGTTACATCCCAGTAACTAAAGAAGTTGACCTCAATTTGATGCAGGGCTTTTTTCACCTCATCAAATTTGGATTTTCTAATAATTGCCTCGACTTTTTTCATAATTAAGTAGTTAATTGATGATTCAAATATATAGTAATTCAATATAGACTACCTAAAATAGGAGGGTGGTTGGATAAATTTTATTGGTATAAGAAAAACACCCCCTAAATTTTAGGGGTACTTAATTTTAGGATATTATTTGTTATGTATTTGTTGATTTTATATTAACATTATGTGTCTACAGCTTTATTTTTGTCAATAGAATTGCCTTAAAACATGTGAAATGTTTAATTTTTAACAAATTTTAACGATAAAAATGTAGTTTATAACTAATGGATGTGTCGGGCTATCCATAATCCCAACACAACGGCCAATACACCAATGCCAATACTCGAAATCATGTAAATGGCTAAATTGAGAAGTTCGCCATTCTTTAAATAGGTATGTTTTTCAAAAGCAAATGCGGAAAAAGTAGTGAAGCCACCGCAAAATCCAGTAGCTAGAAAAAGAGTGTTGTTATGGGATAGTAGATTGCCCTTGGCAGAGAGACCTAAAAAAAAACCAATTAACAGACAACCTATAATATTGACCAAAAAAGTGCCAAAAAAGAAATTATGGAAAAGGGGATTGAGGGGTTTGGAAATCAAATAACGTAGAACGCTACCAATTCCCCCGCCCAAAAAAACAAGTAAGGCCTGCTTCATGCCTTAAAGGTACAAACTAAACCGCTTCTTTGTACTCGGTTTCTACGGCCTCACGGGGGAAAAGTTTGGTGGTCGAGGTCTCAGAAATCCGTTGCATAGGTTTTGTAAACCTTTCTTTGGCTCCGTTGACGCTGAAAATCAACAGAATGGCATTAACAGTAAGCAAAATAAAAAGAATACTCAAAAATACAGTCATCTAGGTCAGGTGCTAAAGTATTGTTAAAACAAAAGTACGTTTTTTCCTATAAGAACGAAATACAGGGACAACTATTGTTGTTAAACAATTGATTTTTGTGGTAAAGACAAATTAAATGTTAATTTTTGAGGAAGTGTTTAATCAAAAACAGGATAATTATAAATGTTAAGAAAGCAGCTAGAATCCAGATAACACCTTTATAATTTTTTTTGTGCAGTTTCTTGTCCTTTCGATACGAAAATGAGATGATTGCCACAAAGGCTATAAAGAATAAGGCTGCGAAAATTAGCTGTCCCGTACTGAACATATTTTATATTTTTATGCAAAGCTAAATCAAATAAGTGTAATGGAAAGTAAAATTAAGGCCGTGGAGCTCTTTCACAATTCTTTTGGTCTTGGGGTTTCCCAAGAGCCAAAGGCAGATTTGGGAAAGGACAAAAACAATCTAAGGTTCAATTTGATGGATGAGGAGAACCGTGAGTATTTGGAAGCCGCCAATAATAACGATCTGGTTGAAGTTGCCGATGCATTGGGCGATATGCTCTACATTTTATGCGGAACCATACTAGAGCATGGCATGCAATACAAGATAGAAGAAGTTTTTGAAGAGATACAACGCAGTAACATGAGTAAACTTGGAGCCGATGGAAAACCCATTTACCGTAAAGATGGAAAAGTACTGAAAGGTCCAAATTACTTTAAGCCCGACATTCAAAACATTATAGATAAATAAAAGAGGTTTAAAAAGCAACAAAAATTTGATCTTGTCAGGTTGAGCCCTTCGGATACACTCAGGATAAATTGAAGTCGAAACTCCCTTGATTATCAACTTAACCTAGGTTCTCAACTGCGCTCGCACAATCAGGTAATGAGCTTTTTAGACCTCTTCTGTTTTTACTGGGTGACTTCTTGTCGCCATCCAAACTTATCCTCTGCTCGGTTGTATTGAATATCAGTGATTCTTTTCTTGAGCAAAGAAGCATAGCTCCCCTCCAAATCCGGAAGTTCGTAATCCTTGCCGTGGTAGCCAAAGCCTGAAATCGGAGACACTACCGCAGCCGTACCTGCCCCGAACATTTCTTTTAACGAGCCATTTTCTGCGGCCTCGACCAATTCGTGAACGGATATTTTACGGACCTCGGTTTTAATACCTTCGTCTTTGGCAATATCCAAAATGCTTTTTCTGGTAATTCCGTCCAGGATACGGTCGCTGGTAGGTGCGGTCATCAAAGTATCGTTAATACGAACAAAAACGTTCATGGCGCCAGCTTCCTCAATAAACTCGTGGGTGTTGTCATCCGTCCAAATTACTTGTTGATACCCTTTGTCCGCAGCCAATTTTGTCGGGTAGAACTGACCTGCGTAGTTGCCGCCAGCTTTGGCATAACCAACCCCGCCGTTTGCTGCTCGGGAATAGGTCTCTTCTATCAACACTTTCACTTTTCCCGAAAAATAGGCGCCAGAAGGGGCACAGGCGATAATAAATTTGTATTCATCGGCCGGTGAAGCGTGAAACCCATTTCCAGAGGCAAAAACAAAAGGTCTAATATATAGGGAACTTCCTGGGTTTTGAGGAATCCAGTCGCTCTCCAATTGGATAAGAGCATTGAGCCCCTCCATAAAATAAGCTTCGGGTATTTCTGGAATGGCCAATCTTTGGGCCGACTTGTTCAATCGTTTCCAATTTTCCTCTGGTCTAAAAAGCCAGACTTTTCCATCTTCGTCCTTGTAGGCCTTCATCCCTTCAAAGATAGATTGACCGTAATGGAAAATCTTTGCGGAAGGATCCAAGGTAATGGGTTGGTACGGAACCACTTTGGGTGCGGACCATTCACCATTCTTATAATCGCAGACCAACATGTGGTCGGAATAAACACTTCCAAAGGAAAGGTTGTTAAAATCCACGTCATGGATTTTAGAGGATTTAGTCTTCTCTATAGCAATTTTGTTAGCCATTGTTTCCATATCACTTACATTTACCGTGATAAAATTAGCTATTTATTGTTAGTTTTGGACGTTTCGCAAATCTAAATATTATACTTGGCCCACAATTATTTAAATGTTATCAAAAATGAAGATTTTTAACACTTTTACTACTGTTTTTTTACTGGGTGTTTTGATGGTCTCCTGTAAACAAGAGGTTATGCAAGGCGATTATTTTGGGGAGCAATTTGAAATTTCAAAAAAAGCGTCCAAAACATCGGCCCCTTTTAATAAGATCTCTGGCAAGGATTCCTTGCAGACACAAATTGTGGGTGAGATCAAGGAAGTTTGTCAAGCCAAAGGTTGCTGGATGAAGGTGCAGTTGGAATCCAACGACGAGGTCTTTGTCCGTTTTAAGGATTATGGATTCTTTGTCCCAAAAGATGCAGCGGGTAAAAAAGTGGTAATGGACGGAGCGGCATTTTTCGAGGAAATGTCTGTAGAGGACCAAAAACACTATGCCAAGGACGAAGGTGCTTCCGAAGACGAATTGGCCCAAATAACCACTCCAAAAAAAACACTAAGGTTTGAGGCGGAAGGTGTGCTAATCGCCTCTCAACCTTGAAACGAAGGATAATCACAACTGGCGATGGTTCCAAGACCATCCAAATAGAGGATTGGGACGAACAGTACCATTCCAAGCACGGTGCCGTCCAAGAGGCCTATCATGTTTTTATAGAGCACGGTCTAAGGCTGTTCCAAAATGGACCCATCCATCTTTTGGAGATAGGTTTTGGTACGGGTCTCAATGCGCTTATTACCCTAATGGAAGCTCCCAAACAATATTTGGGTGTTGACTATGTGGCGGTTGAGGCGTTTCCGGTTTCCATGGAAGAAGTGGAAGCATTGGATTATTGCAAACAGTTAAAAGCCGGGGATCATCAAGATGACTTTCAAAAAATGCACAGTTCCCCTTGGGAACAAACCGTGACATTAACGCCAAATTTCTCCCTGCTAAAACAAAAAAGGGATTTCAGGGAAATCAGTCAGCAAAACCAGTTCGACCTTATATACTTTGATGCATTCGGTGCTAGGGTCCAACCTGAACTTTGGACAGAAGATATTTTTCTGAAAATGTACCAAGCACTAAAAACCAACGGAGTTTTGGTCACTTACGCAGCCAAAGGCAGTGTGCGCCGAGCCATGCAAGCAGTTGGTTTTACCGTGGAACGCTTACCTGGGCCACCGGGCAAAAGAGAAATGCTTAGGGCCATAAAACCCGGGTAGTTCCCAATGTTCTGTTAAGAAAAAAGCCTTTGGTATCATGAAATGGTTTAAAGTTTAAACAAATATGTTAAACCTGAATTAAGGTCTAATAAACAGTCAATTAAACCTATAACTTTGTATAAAATGACAGTATGAAGGTGTTGATAACAGGAGCTACAGGATTGGTTGGGCAGGCCATAACAAAAGTACTGCACCAAAAAGGAATACCTGTAAATTATTTAACCACAAGTAAGGACAAGGTTTCTTCCACAGAGGATTTTCAAGGTTTTTACTGGAATCCTTCCAAGGGCGAAATAGATTTGGAATGTTTTGAAAATGTACAGGCCATTATCAATTTGGCTGGGACCAGTATAGCCAAACGCTGGACACCCAAGCAAAAAAAGAAAGTACTCTCTAGCCGAATCAATAGCTTAAGAACATTGAAAAAAGGACTTGAGCAGTCCAATAACAAGGAGGTTGAATGCATGGTTTCCGCATCAGCCATTGGCATATATCCCGATTCTATTTCAGATTATTATGATGAGGGCACATCCAAAGTTGATGAAGGTTTTTTGGGCGAGGTAGTTCAAAAATGGGAAGCCGAGGCCGAAACCTTTGAAACAATTGGTGTAGATGTCGCTAAAATCAGGATAGGTCTCGTACTGTCAACAGAGGGTGGTGCCCTGCCCAAAATGGCAAGGCCTGTAAAAAACTTTGTTGGCGCACCGATTGGTAGTGGTGAACAATGGCAATCTTGGATCCATATCAAAGATTTGGCGCATATGTTCGCTTTTGCGGTAGAAAATAACCTTCGGGGCACATATAATGGTGTGGCCCCCAATCCAGTCACCAACACAAAACTTACCAAGGAACTGGCTAAAATTTTGGAAAGACCCCTGTGGTTGCCAAATGTACCCGCATTTTTCTTAAAGCTGGTTTTGGGAAAAATGGCTACTCTTTTACTGGCAAGCCAACGGGTGAGCAGTAAAAAAATAGAGGAAGAAGGATTTTCTTTTCAGTATGTGAATATTTGCCAAGCATTAAAAAAATTATATACACCACAAGAAAAAGGTATGCCTGCATCTGTTGAAGCATAGAAAAATCAGGGCTTACATACTTTTTAAAAGATTAAAAGACCGCTTTTGGCGGCTTTTTTTATGTTTTGCGGTGACATTTTGACATTTTTGGACAATTGGCAGTACTTTTGCCACTTCAAATCGGAATAAAACATTAGAACATGAGCAATAAAAGTAAGGTTGAGGAAATGGAAGATGAGCCTAAAAAAGGGCAAACCGAAGAAAGTACTGAGCTGAACGATGAAAATATAGAAACCGAAACCACGGAAGAAATCGAAGAAGAAGTTTCTGGGGAGGAGAAGCTGCGTGAAGATTTGGCAAAAGAAAAAGAGAAGTTCCTGAGGCTTTTTGCCGAGTTTGAAAATTATAAGCGAAGAACTTCCAAGGAGCGTATGGATTTGTTCAAGACGGCCGGACAAGAGGTCATGGTGGCTTTGCTTCCTATTTTGGACGATTTTGAACGTGCTTTAAAAGAGCTTTCCAAATCCGAGGACAGGGAAATGTTCAAAGGCGTGGAACTTATCAGCAATAAATTCAAAGAAACCTTGAAGAACAAGGGTCTGGAACAGGTTGAGGTAAAAGCGGGGGATACATTTGATGCCGAGGTGCACGATGCCATTACCCAGATACCTGCACCGGACAAGAAAATGAAAGGGAAAATCATAGATGTCGTGGAAAAAGGCTTCAAGCTTGGAGACCGCATTATAAGACATCCAAAAGTCGTTGTTGGAAACTAAAACTGTATGAAGGAGGATTATTACGAAATATTGGGAGTCTCCAAAGGAGCTTCAGCTGCGGAAATAAAAAAAGCCTACAGGAAAAAGGCCATCGAGTTTCACCCAGACAAAAACCCAGGTGATGCCAAGGCAGAGGAAATGTTTAAAAAATCTGCCGAGGCTTATGAAGTATTGGGCAATCCTGACAAAAAGGCAAAATACGACCAATTTGGACATGCTGCCTTCGATGGTAGTGGCGGATTTGGCGGTGGAGGTATGAACATGGACGATATCTTCAGTCAATTCGGTGATATTTTTGGTGGCGCCTTTGGCGGTGGCGGAGGATTCAGTGGATTTGGCGGATTTGGTGGCGGACAGCGCAGGGCCAAGGGAAGCAACCTTCGCATCCGTGTTAAGCTAACGCTGGAAGAAGTGGCCAATGGTGTAGAAAAGAAAGTTAAGGTAAGACGAAAGCTCCAAGCCGATGGGGTTACCTATAGAACTTGCCCTACTTGTAACGGTACCGGACAGATCACCAAAATCACCAACACCATTTTGGGCAGAATGCAAACAGCTACCACCTGTACAACTTGTGGGGGTGCTGGGCAGTCCATAGATAAAAAACCTGCTGGAGCCGATGCCCAAGGGCTCAAGGTCGAAGAAGAGACCGTGTCCATTAAAATTCCACCAGGAGTGGAGGATGGCATGCAGCTAAAAGTATCCGGCAAAGGTAATGATGCCCCCGGAAACGGTATTGCGGGAGATTTGTTGGTCGCCATTGAAACTGTTGAGCACGAAACGCTTAAACGTGAAGGGGACAATCTGCATTACGATTTGTACATAAGCATGCCCGAAGCCGTTTTGGGAAGTTCCAAAGAAATTGATGCCATAGGCGGAAAAGTTCGTATAAAATTGGAGCCAGGGCTACAGTCCGGAAAGATTTTAAGACTTCGCGGTAAGGGGATAAACAGCCTTAACGGGTATGGCGCGGGAGACTTATTGGTGCATGTAAACGTATGGACACCAAAAAATATAAATAAGGAGCAAAAGGAGTTTTTTGAGCGTATGCAGGACGATGAAAACTTTGTTCCAAGGCCCGAAAAATCGGATAAATCTTTTTTTGAGAAGGTAAAAGATATGTTCTCTTAAGAGAAAAAACCTTCTGTTTAAATAAAAAACGTATATTTGAAACTGATGTTGGGTGACCGATATCTAATTTTCTTTTTCATAGCAATTTTTTTCCCATCCTTGATTTTTTTAAGGGTGGGTTTTTGTTTTTATAGGAAAATGGGTAGCTAGCAAATACATATCTTTGAAAAAATAGTTTACATGGATCATATCCTTGTTGCCAAAAATGTGACCAAAACCTATGGTGATTACACAGCGCTGAGCAACATTTCACTTCAAATTCCAGAGAATTGCATATACGGACTTTTGGGCCCTAATGGGGCAGGTAAAACTTCGTTTATCAGAATTATTAACCAGATTACGCACCAAGACTCTGGTGACATTTGGCTCAATGGTGAGCCCTTGGCCCCAAAGCATATAGCTTCCATTGGGTATTTGCCCGAGGAAAGGGGACTGTACAAGAGTATGAAGGTGGGGGAGCAGGTACTTTATTTGGCACAATTGAAGGGATTGTCCAAAAATGAGGCAAAAACAAGGCTCAAATATTGGTTTGACCGTTTGGATATAGGGGACTGGTGGGATAAAAAAATACAAGAGCTTTCCAAGGGAATGGCCCAAAAGATACAGTTTATCGTTACCGTATTGCACGAACCAAAATTGTTGATTTTTGATGAGCCTTTTAGTGGTTTTGACCCCATAAATGCGAATATGATCAAGGATGAAATCCTTCAGTTAAAGGAAAAGGGTACATCTATCATTTTTTCCACGCACCGTATGGAGTCGGTGGAAGAGCTTTGTGAGTACATTGCCCTTATCCATAAATCCGAAAAAATATTGGACGGAAAACTGTCGGACATAAAAAAGGCTTACAAGAACAACATTTTTAATGTGGGTGTGCAAATGGAGAAAGATGCAGAGGCCTTTATGCGTTCTTTGGGACAAAAGTTCAACATTCTTTCTTCGGAAATAGATGCTTTGGAAAATCAAATACATTTTAAGGTGCAGTTGCCATCATCGCATACAGGTGATATTTTAGCGGAACTCTCCAAGGTATCGAACATAAACAGGTTCGAAGAAACCATACCTTCGGCCAACGATATTTTTATTCAAACTGTAAACAACAAGGACAATGGCAAGTAAACTTGGTTTGATCATAAAACGCGAATATTTGGCCAAGGTGCGCAACCGTTCCTTTATTGTTATGACCATTTTGAGCCCACTCCTAATGGTGGGGATGGTTGTGCTTATTGCGTATTTGGCCAAAATAAATGATGATGAGACCAGGGTAGTCTCCGTTTTGAACGAAAGTGCCTTCTTTCAAAGTGAATTTAATCCATCCAAGAATATATCCTATGTCCACATGAGCGACTTGACCTTGGAGCAGGCCAAGGACTCGACCAATTCCTTGGAATATTATGGGTTGCTCTACATTCCCGAAGGGGCAACGGTCGATGAGGTGTCCAATGCTTCGTATCTTTTTACCAAGGACAACCCCAATACCTCGGTGACCAAAGAATTGGAGGATGTTTTTCAAAACCAACTGCGGCAAGATCGTTTGCAAAAGCTAGGAGTGACCCCAAAACAGTTTTCCAGTGTGGAAAAACCTTTTGAGATCAACCTATCCACATTCGATGGGGGAAAAAGTATAAGGGGCATCAACGAGATCAAAGCCATTATTGGAGGAGGTTTTGGCTATGCAATCATGATGTTCATCATTATTTATGGGGGCTTTGTGATGCGCAGTGTTATCGAGGAAAAAACCAGCAGGATCATCGAAGTGATCATATCCTCTGTAAAACCATTTCAATTAATGCTCGGAAAGATTATAGGGAATTCTTTGGCAGGAATCACCCAGTTTACCATTTGGATCATTTCCGCATCATTGTTGATGTTAGTGGCAGTGATGATTTTTGGAATAGACTTGACGGCACTATCAAACGACAATGGTGTGACTTCTGGGGCAATGGGAGTGTCACAATTAGGTACTATGGATGATAAAATGATGTTGTACGCCAAGGAAGTCTACGATATTCCATGGGGCTTGCTCATAGCATCATTCTTTATTTATTTTATACTTGGTTACCTTATATATAGTTCCATTTATGCGGCTATTGGTGCCGCGGTGGATAATGAGACGGATACACAACAATTTATTTTTCCTATTATATTACCTTTAATGCTGGCTATTTATGTTGGGTTCTTTTCGGTTTTCAGCAACCCGCATGGACCCATTGCAGTTGGGTTTTCGTTGTTTCCATTAACATCGCCCATTGTAATGCTGATGCGCTTGCCGGGAGGAATAGGGGAAGGCGGAGTGCCTTTGTGGCAATTTTTATTGTCCGTTTTTCTTTTGATAATTACCTTTTGGGGAATTGTATCATTGGCGGCCAAAATTTATAGAACAGGCATCTTAATGTACGGTAAAAAACCAACATACAAAGAATTGGTAAAATGGTTGAGATATTAAAATAGTATGCAAGAAGGCGCAGAAGAAATAAAGGGAATCATTACGAAAGATGTTTGGGGGACCATAAAGGAATTTTTGGACCTTGGATTCCATATTGGGGAGGGTGAAAAGGCTATAAATCTTACTATTGGACTTTTGCTATTGTTGACGATTACGATAGTGGTAACCAAATTTTTGCTGAAATGGCTACGCCGCATTTTTACCCGAAAAATGCAACAGGAAGACAAACAAAAGTTTTCCAGTGTATTCAAATTTATCCATTACGTCGTTTACCTCATTGCTGTATTGGTCACCTTAAGTGCAGCAGGAGTGGATATCACTTTGGTGATTACGGCCTCAGCAGCACTTTTTGTAGGTTTGGGTCTTGCATTGCAAGAGTTGTTCAAGGATATTCTCGGGGGTATTTTTATCATAGTGGATAAATCACTTCAGGTAGGCGATGTTGTTGAGGTTGATGGTAAGGTTGGTAAAGTCTTCGAAATAAAACTCCGAACCACAAGGGCCATTACCCGTGATGATAAGGTATTGATACTGCCCAACCACAAATTTATAAGCGATATTGTATACAATTATACCCAAAACCATAGAACCACTCGAGAAAAAGTAAGTGTAGGTGTTGCCTATGGTAGCGATGTGGATTTGGTGACCACTATTTTGGAAGAAGTGGCCCATACCCAAAAACAAGTGCTCAAAAATCCAAAACCATTTGTACTGTTCGAGGATTTTGGAGATTCAGCATTGATTTTCTCCATATACTTCTTTACCAACGATACCTTCCGAGATCCACGGATAAAAAGTGAAATGCGCTATAAAATCAATGCCAAGTTCAAGGAGAACAACGTTAGCATCCCGTTCCCGCAGCGCGATATACATATAATTCAGCCAAAACAATAGACACACATAAAAACCTCAACCCACCATATTGCAATTTGGAAGTGGTTCACTTTCATTGTAATACTTTGTAACCATAATTTATGGGCACAGAGCACAGATATTTTTAGGCTGGAATACCTTAATATTCCCGAGAACGATAGCGGCGTCAAGACACAGCGCTACAAAGCGTTGCTCAATTTCCCCATACAGCTGAACAACAATAAGGATTATCTGGTTACAGGTGCCGAATATAATCGTTTTGATATGGGGTATTCAGCAGACCTTCCATTTGATAAAAAAGAAATGATCCGCTTCCATGTCATCGATTTTAATTTGGGATTGATCAAAAAATGGAACGAGAATTGGAATTTTGTGGCCATATTGACTCCTAGATTGGCGTCCAATTTATTGGATGGTGTGCTGCAGGATGATTTTTTTATGAATGGCTCTGCGGCTTTTTGGAAAGAAAAACCAAAAGCAGATAAACCTTTTCGGGTGGTTTTGGGGCTGACCTACAACAGCACTACCGGGATTCCCGTACCGCTGCCCCTGATCCATTACTATAAAAAGTTTCACCCAGACTGGTCGTTTATAGTAGGAGTGCCAAAATCCAATCTTAAATATCATTTTGATAAAAAACACAGTTTGGAGTTGGCACTGTTCTTGGATGGTTACTTTTTAAATCTTCAAAACGATATTGTTTTGGATAATGGATTGGCAGCTTCCCGGATTTCGTTCAACACTTTGGTGGGTAGCTTGGGGTATCAGTACCGTATTTCCAAGAGCATGTCCTTTTTTGCCATTGTGGGAAGCAGTGTGTATCAAGAGGGCAAATTAAGGGATAAAGATCGTGGTGAGGTGTATTTGTTTAATAACGATGCAAATTTTTATATTAGAACAGGTTTCAAAATAGGAATATTTTAAAAAGCAGTATATGTCAAAAATTCTGATAATAGAGGACGAATCGGCAATTAGAAGGGTGTTGGTGAAAATATTGGCCGAGGAAAACGATGGTTATAATGTAGCTGAAGCAGAGGACGGCCTAGCAGGAATTGAAGTCATCAAAAAGGAAGATTTTGACCTAGTGCTCTGCGATATCAAAATGCCAAAGATGGATGGGGTAGAGGTTTTGGAAGCCGCCAAGAAAATAAAACCAGAGATTCCATTTATAATGATTTCAGGTCATGGCGATCTCGACACGGCAGTAAATACCATGCGGTTGGGGGCATACGATTACATCTCCAAACCACCGGATTTGAACCGATTGCTTACCACGGTTCGCAATGCCTTGGACCGAAAGGAGCTGGCCGTGGAGAACAAGGTGCTCAAGAAAAAGATTTCCAAGAACTATGAAATGATTGGGGAGAGCAAGGAGATAAATGCCATAAAGGACATGATCGAAAAAGTAGCGCCTACCGATGCCCGGGTTCTGATTACGGGTTCCAACGGTACCGGTAAAGAACTGGTGGCCCATTGGGTACACCAAAAAAGCCCCCGTTCATCGTCCCCATTTGTTGAGGTGAATTGTGCAGCGATTCCCTCTGAGTTGATTGAAAGTGAGTTGTTTGGACACGTCAAGGGTGCTTTTACATCTGCTGTTAAAGATAGGGCGGGTAAGTTTGAGGCGGCCAATAAGGGAACCATATTTTTGGATGAGATAGGCGATATGAGCCTTTCAGCCCAAGCCAAAGTACTTCGGGCCCTGCAAGAGAACAAAATCAGTCGCGTAGGTTCCGATAAGGACATTAAAGTAGATGTTCGGGTACTTGCAGCTACCAACAAGGATCTAAAAAAGGAAATAGAGGCAGGCAAATTCCGGGAGGATCTTTACCACCGTTTGGCCGTGATCCTGATCAAGGTTCCGGCACTCAACGAAAGGCGTGACGATATACCTTTGTTGATAGAACATTTCGCTAAAAAAATAGCATCCGAACAAGGAACAGGACAAAAGAGCTTCTCCAAAAAGGCCATAGAGCTGCTTAAAAGTTATGATTGGACAGGAAATGTACGCGAACTCCGCAATGTCGTGGAACGTCTGATTATTCTAGGAGGTAAGGAGGTAACCGAAGAGGATGTTAAACTATTCGCCAGTAAATAGGCCTAGTTGCAATCACCTAATTTCTCCAGGGCATCTTTGGCCAAGGTTTCAACCCTTTGGTAATATTCCTTTTTATGTTGCGATAGATTGGTCTTCAGCAAGTTCAAACGGGATTCTTCATAAATATTGGTAATAAATCTGTCAGCTTCTTCACAGTCCACATCAGAAACCACTTTATCCAAGGAAGACTCAAACCTCAATAAAGAGCCGTGCACCTGTTTTTTTACAGCAGAACCATGTGTCAACACCATCCCGCTCTCAAAGCCCAGAACTTCCTTGGTGTTCAGTACCAGCACATTGCTCCCGTAATCACTGGAGGTCTGTTGCCCGAATTCCTGTAATACATTAATGCCGATTATAGCGCTCTCCAAAGCTTGCTGCAATGCCACTTTGGATTTTGGTAAAACACTGGCTTTTGTAGCCGTTTTTAAATGGGAAAGTGTAATTTCCAAACTTTCAATGGCATCCTCGCAGCCACAATCCAAAAAATTGCCCCTCGTTTTTTCAATACCGTTCAACGCTTTGTAGGCGTGGTACTTGGTCATATTTAAATTATCGGCCACCATAGCCTCTTGGATTTTACTTTTGATATACTCTAAATTGGTGCTTGCATATTGGCAGGCATTTGCTGGAGTAGTGAACGAAGCCATGAGCCAAAGGCCGAGAAGACCAATAGCAAAGACTATAAGTAGGATAATCTTTCTGATTTTCATAACGATTTACAGATTTGGGACGCTGCGTCGTTGATAATCATAAAGTTACGAATTTCATCGTCCAGAGGAGAAAATAGATCGATTAAAGAACCAACTTTGGGTACAAGTGGTCAAAGTACCGATGAACTACACTTTTAATAAGTAGGTTGAAGGAGTAACCAAAAAGAATTATATTCATTCCTATGAAAGAAATCAAAACAGAAGACTACAAGGTAGTTGATTCGGTAAAGCTATCTGAAAAAGATACCTACGAGGATTTTGGATCATCCAAAAAGGAACTCAAAAAAGAATTGAAGGATATCCGAAAGGACCTTGGCGATTTTCAAGATACGCTCTACGCCCACGCAAAGTATGGAGTGCTGGTCTGTTTACAAGGAATGGACACCGCGGGCAAGGACAGTTTGATCAGGGAAGTTTTTAAGGATTTTAATGTAAGGGGCGTGGTGGTGCATAGTTTTAAGGTGCCGTCTACTAAAGAGAAAAAACACGATTACCTCTGGCGACACTACATTGCGCTTCCCGAAAGAGGAAAATTTTCTGTCTTTAACCGTACACACTACGAAAATGTATTGGTGACCAAGGTCCACCCAGAATATATTTTGGGCGAGAACCTGCCAAAAGCGGAAGCTGTGGATGATATTGATTATGATTTCTGGGAAAGACGCTACAGGCAAATCAATAATTTTGAAAAACATGTTGCCGATAATGGCACCATAATCTTCAAGTTTTTCCTGCATCTTTCCAAAGAGGAACAGCGGCAGCGCTTATTGCGCAGAATCCGCTTAAAACGAAAGAATTGGAAGTTTTCCCCGGGCGATCTGGAGGAAAGAAAACTTTGGGACAATTACCAAAAGTGTTATGAAGAGGCCTTGAACAGGACTTCCAAGGAACATGCCCCATGGTACGTAATTCCTGCCGATAACAAAAAAGCAGCTAGGGTAATTGTGGCCTCCATTATGATGGAAGCGTTAAAAAAGTACAAAGATATCGAAGAACCCGAGCTGGACGATGAAATAAAAGCTAATTTAGAAACCTTTAAACAAGAACTGGAAAAAGAAACCACATGAGAACAGTCCTACTTTTGGCCTTTTTGTTGGTCAGTACCCCATTTTTTTCGCAGACCGAGGACGAAAAACAAATAAAAGCAATTTACGATGAAGCCCTTACCAATGGCAAGGCTTATGATTGGTTGAACTACCTTTCCAATCAAATTGGTGGGCGCCTTTCAGGTTCCGTACAAGCACAACAAGCCGTGGATTATACCAAGGCACAATTGGACTCACTGGGCTTGGACAAGGTTTGGTTGCAACCCGTAATGGTGCCTAAATGGGTAAGGGGAGTTCCTGAATTCGCCTACTTTGAAACCAAGCCCGGATTAACTACCAACGTGCCCATTTGTGCACTTGGAGGATCAGTGGCAACACCCGCCGGCGGCTTAAAGGCCAACATGGTTGAAGTTGAGGGGATTGAGGATTTGGAAAAGTTGGGCCGTGATAAAATAGAGGGCAAGATCGTGTTTTACAACCGTCCTATGGACCCAACACTGATCAATACCTTCTCTGCATATTCAGGCTGCGTGGACCAACGCTATTCTGGCGCGGCCGAAGCCGCAAAATATGGGGCATCGGGCGTCATTGTGCGCTCCATGAACCTTCGCTTGGATGACTATCCACATACAGGCTCCATGAGCTATGGTGATACTCCGGTGAACCAACGGATACCAGCGGCTGCCATTAGTACAAATGGAGCGGAATTGTTGAGCACTACGCTTAAATTAAATCCTGATGTCAAATTTTATTTCAAACAAAACTGTAAGCAACTGGAAGATGTGCAATCCTACAACGTAATCGGAGAAATTACGGGCAGTACCTATCCCAACGAAATTATGGTAGTGGGCGGTCACTTGGATTCTTGGGACTTGGGAGATGGTTCCCACGACGATGGAGCTGGCTGTGTACAGAGCATGGATGTGTTGAGGCTTTTAAAAGAAACGGGATATCGACCCAAACGAACCTTGCGCGTTGTCCTTTTCATGAACGAAGAAAATGGGATGCGAGGTGGCAATAAGTATGCGGAAGTCGCCCGCACCAAAAACGAACAACACATATTTGCATTGGAAAGTGATTCTGGCGGGTTTACGCCTAGAGGGTTCTCCATTGATGCTTCTCCAGAAAACGTTCAACAAATTCAAGGTTGGAAGGATCTGTTCGAACCGTACTTGGTCCATCTGTTTTACGAAGGAGGAAGTGGTGCGGATATAGGTCCGCTAAAAGAAGATGGAATAGTATTGGCGGGATTGCGACCCGATACCCAACGCTATTTTGACCATCACCATGCCGAGAACGATACTTTTGAGCACGTGAACAAGCGCGAATTGGAGTTGGGAGCAGCTACGATGGCCAGTTTGGTTTACTTGATCGACAAATATGGAACCATTCCTACCAAAAAGATAAAGGGATAAACTTCGTATATTTTGAGAATGAAAAATTAGTCAGTTCGAGTTCGTTTTCGCAACAAAGTGTAGGAACTCATATCGGGTGCACAAAATTTGCTTCAAAAGCATCTTTTGCACCCCTATTTTATCTTTTTCTCCCTCCGTAGCTTTGCTAAACAGGCTCTTAGGCTTTGTTTACTTTTCGCATTCGCTTGGGCCCGTACCAGAGCCAAAATCCAGTAATGGTGAAAATCAAAAGGGAAATACCCATTACCGAAGTGTACACAAGTTTTATATAACCGTTTGTTCCGAGGTAATCATCCACAATGGAAGCATCGTGAATGTTTTCCATAAAATCTGACCTTCGTTTTCCAATGGATAAAACATTGCCATTGGCCCCATCTAGTTGTACTTCGTAAAAAGAGTCCACAAAAAGGAACTTGACCGATCCTTTTTCCTTTCGCATATCAATACGGTCTACCTTAAAAGAGGCGTTTGGTACTTCGTTGTTAATTGTATTCAGTGCTATGGTATGCAGGCTATCAACAGGCAGCCATTTTTTTAGTTCTGCTGTAGTTCCTTGTTGTGTTTTTGGGAGAATGTATCCGTTGGAGTTCTTTTTCCAGCCCAAAATGAGACCGGATACGGAAATAAAAAAGAAAAATATAAATAATAATGCTCCTGTGGTTCGGTGTACTTTTCTAAAAATGCGTAATATTTTGGCTTGCTTCTTCCTTTTGCCCATTCCTGCCAGTTAAAACTCTAAAGATCATTAAATTTTATGAAAGTATGATGCTTGCCAATACCCGAACTGAAAAAATAAGCCCGTATTTAACATAAATTTTGGAATATGAAGGAGGATTGATGGATTGGTCAATCAAAACAGATGAATTGCCTGTAAAAGGAGTACCTAATACGCCGATGGCCAATTTTGCCTAAACAGGAGGGAAGCGAATCACAATTGCTGCGATTGCAATAAGCTTTTTGTTGAAGGATTTGATTTTTCTGCCAACTAAATCAATGGAAAAGCCCAAGGCCAATAATCCTGCGCCAGCAATCAAGAAATCGAACAAAGATCAATTGACTTCGGATGAGAAGTGCATCGCTATAAATGGTATTTAATTATGGACTTGACAAACCTCCAAAATATTTCCGTCAGTATCGTGAATAGTAAAGTATGTCGCAACATGATCATTAATAATTTCACCAACAGCTATACCATTTAGTTTTAACCTTTGATGTGCTAAATGTGCATCAGAAGTACGAAAAATAGGGTAAGAGGCGGTATTGGGATTTAACAAAATCTTTTTCTCAGTTTCCCAAATTGTTAGGCTTGTAGGGCTAAAAGTATCCAGAACGACCAACTTTAGTTTTCTGTCCTCATGAACATTTTTAAACCCAAGCTTTTCGGTGTACCAAGATTTAGCTTTTTCAATGTCCGATACTCTTAAAATCACGGTGTCTATTCCTTGTAAAAAGTGATTCTCCATTATTTATTTATTGTTAGTTATCTCATTGTTTTGCTATTACAGATAACACTTTAAAACTATGATTTGTTTTTATATGATTTATATATCTAACGATTACTGAAACAATTACAGCACAAGAAATGAAGTTATTTCATTTTTCAGTTTTATATAGAAAATCAGCTGCAGCAGAACTCATTTTTTTATAATCGTGTCCTATGTTCGGGACTACTTCTATTTTCCAACCAAACTCCTTGCCCAGTTGTGTGGCAATCTCTTTGGATGTAGAATAAAAATATTTTCCACGCTCAAATCTGAACAAACCTTGTTGGTCCATTTCGGGGGTATGTCTTAAGTCTCCTCTAGTTTCGTTGGCATTATCTTTTTCTCCCAAAAAAAGTATTAGATTGGAGCTGAAATCCACATCAATGGCCGATGTGACGCCATTTTTAAGTCCGTATGGAAACTCAACCATATCTGTTGGAACCGAGTACCAACCAGAATTTGATGCCAAAATCCTATTTGCCTTATTCTTGGGTTTAAAAATTGCAAGCCTATGTAATATTTGTCCTCCTGCTGAATGCCCGAACATGTCATAAGTGTTGGAATCTAAATTGAGTTTTCCTTTGACCAAATCAAAAATTCGGTCAAAATCATTGAAAATCCATTGGTCATGGTTGCGATTTATACTAAATCCAATCATAGCGGTTCTTTCTTGGTTGATTTTTACATCAGTAATCATCCCTGCCAAATTGTAACTCCAGAATTCAGGATAATATTCCTCGGAATATTCTGGGGAGAGTATGAGCAAATTGTATTGTTCGGCTTTCTCAATCCAAGCATCTCGATAATCATCTCCATTTCTGCCAGCTCCGGGAATTACCATAATCACATTTGATCTAGGCGTGAAATTGGTGGGTTTATAGTAATGGACTGCTATTGTTTTTTCTTTTTGAAATCCGCCCTCTATTATAAAATTACCTGTACCTTTTTGAATATTTAATTCGTTTACCCTCGCCTTTTTATCTGGAACCAATCCACTCTTTTTGATGAGTTCCATATTACAGTGCAGGCAAGTTCCCGGTTCGGAAAAAGTCAATTCGTCACAAGATAAGTCACAAGGCGTACAAACAAATTCCTCTTTTTTGTTTTGACACGAAAGCAATATAAAAAAGAGTAAAGGGAATAGTAAATTTGATTTCATTGATTGATGATTTTTGAGAAACTTAAATATCAAAATTTAAAACTTATTTATAATCATTAATGTACCAATTTGAATTCGGAAAGTCTGAACGTTTTCTGGTCAGTGAAGGCCTTCCTTTCAAATGATTGTCAATCACGTAATATTCGTACTCCGATATTCGCTTCGCTTTTATTTCTTTTTCTATGAGTTCTCGAACTTGTTTCCAATACTTTTTTGGGGCATGACGGAATATTATAGCTGTCCGAAACTTTTGATCACACCCCAAGCTTCTTCTGGTGACCCAACCATTTTCTTTTACAATTTTGATTAGCTCTTCGGTATTAGCGGCGTCAATTTTTTCTTGCTTCTTTGCCAATGATTTATTTTCTGCCATTTTGGGCTTAATGTGATGGGACAATAATTTGAAAGATAAATGCTTGATTTTACCTTGTTCATGTTCAGGCAGAAGTTCAAAAGTCTGTTGGGTATAACCTTTGGCCTTAATGAGTGAGTCTAAAACCAATGGGTATACGTCATTGATGTTTTGGTCGCTGCCTCTGTACTTTTGGTCAGCAATTGCCATTTCGTGAAGCTTTTTACATAGTTCAGGATCATTTACGTTATTATCAAACTTCGGACTTGAGATTTGAAAAAGGATTAGAGGTAATAGAATAAAGTGAAACATCATGTCAACTATTCGATCAATGAACTGCTTTAAAAAATCATTTGTCCAACTATAAACTACCTATACCCATCATTCAACCCAACACCCTCCTTGATCATAGGCAGTATTTTGGCCAACCGCCGGAGTTTGGTTTTTTCCTGTTTGGCTTCGGCGATGTATTCGCAGAACTCTTTCTGTTTATAGGACGTAAACTTTTCAAAAGCGGCCTTTAACGCAGCATTTTTGGAGAATTCGGATTGCAATAGCTCAGGAATAACAGCTTTTGAAGTTCTTTCAGCCTTCACTTCCAGTCCCTTTTTCTGGTGCTCCAAGGCTTCAACCATATAGGCCAACACCATTTTTTCGTCAACTTCGTTCAAACTATGGAACTTCCAATGGCGCATGCCCTTGGTTTTGCCTTCCTGCGCATTTTCCAGTACTTTTTTGGAATCCGTTAAAAACACCCCATTAAAAAACCAAATCCCAAAATGCCCCTTGAACTTACAAATACCAAAAACATTCTTGTTGTTCCAAGTGTACACGGGAATACTCCATTTAAAATCTTCTTGGGCTTCTGTTTTTAAGGCAATTTCACGTAGAAAACCTATGCCCTCCCTGAACGGATGCTCCTTTTCGTAATAGCTCTCTAATTTTTCAGATTTTTCCACAACTATCTGATTTGAATAGCAGTAAGTTCGCAAATTTTCACGATTACCTTCACCGCTTTCTCCATACTTTCCAAAGGAACATACTCGTATTTACCATGAAAATTGTGTCCCCCGGCAAAAATATTGGGGCAGGGCAAGCCCATAAAGCTCAATTGGGAACCATCAGTTCCCCCTCGAATGGGTTTTATTATGGGCTCGATTTGGAGGGATTTCATCGCTTCTTCGGCAATCTCCACAATATGGAACATGGGTTCTACCTTTTCCCGCATGTTTTTGTATTGGTCTTCAATCGTCAGGTTGACGTACTCCCCGTATTTGTTGTTGAGTTTTTCCTTGATGTCGTTCAATAAATCTTTCCTTGCCTCAAAATGGACCGCATCGTGGTCTCGAATAATGAGTTCTATCTCCGCTTTTTCAATTTCGCCCTTTATGTTGTGCACATGAAAAAAACCTTCCCTACCCGTGGTGTGTTCGGGAGCCTCGCTAGGAGGTAGGTGGCTTAAAAAATCGTTGGCAATTCCAATGGCGTTGACCATTTTGTTTTTGGCATATCCCGGGTGCACACTTTTTCCCGTTACGGTGATTTTGGCCTTGGCCGCGTTGAAGTTTTCATATTCCAGTTCGCCCACTTGGCTACCGTCCACGGTGTAGGCCCATTCCGCCCCGAATTTTTTTACATCAAATTTGTGTGCACCGCGACCAATTTCCTCGTCTGGAGTAAAGGCAATCCGAATTTTACCGTGTTTAATCTCGGGGTGATTGATCAAGTATTCCATAGCAGTAATGATTTCCGCGATCCCCGCCTTGTCATCTGCACCCAACAAAGTGGTGCCATCCGTAGTAATCAACGTTTGACCCTCGTAGGCTTTTAGGTCTTCAAAATAATCGGGAGACAATACAATGTTTTTCAACTTGTTAAGCACAATATCCTTTCCATCATAATTCTCAATAATCTGGGGCTTTACATTTCTGCCCGAAAAATCAGGGGAAGTATCAAAATGGGAAACAAAACCAATGGTGGGCACTTTTTTTTCCAAATTGCTGGGCAACGTAGCCATAATGTAGGCGTTCTCATCAATGGAGACTTCTTGCATACCAATCTGATGCAGTTCCAATACCAATTTTTTGGCCAAGTCCCATTGCTTTTCCGTACTGGGTGTGGTTTTGGAATAGGGGTCGCTTTGCGTATCCGTGGTTACATATTCCAAAAATCGTGGTAATAATTTTTCCATGGTCAGTGTTTAATTTGTTCAAAAATAATGCTTATTCAAACGTAATTTTGCAAATCAAAGGCATTAATAAGTATCTTTCCATAACCATTAACAGCAACCTCAATTGAAAGCGGTAGTATTATTTCTTTTTTTGATTTTTTGGTTTTGCGGGTTTGCCCAAATGGATTGTATATTGGGTGTGGGCGGACGGGACAACGAAACCATAACCAAGGTTTTTGAGTTGACAGAAGAGCAACAAGAGAACTTGAGGAATTGGAGTGCCGAATTAAAAATCCGGAACGATTTTTTAAAGGATAAGGCAACATATCTGATGAAAAAGAACAAGGAAAGCCCTCCCGAGGTATTGATTACCGTTTCCAAGCAATATGCTACCATACTGGACAGCATGAAACAAAACGTGGGAATGATTGATAAAAGATTACTGAGGAGCTTCAATAATACCCAATATGAAAGGTATTTAAAATTATGTGGTCAACTAAGCTTGCGTCCTATCCACATTAATAGGTCCGTTGACGAAAATTGACCGAATTGTTAAGAACTGTTTTAAGAGTTTTTATTTTTGTCCAAAATCCATTTTGAATGTATAAAATCCTTATTCGCCCGGTACTTTTTTTGTTTGATGCAGAAACCGTGCACCACTTTTCCTTTTGGGCCATTAAGTTTTTTTCAAAACTGGGTTTAAGCCGTCTATTTAGGAGGTCCTTCACTTTGAATGACCCAAAGCTGGAGCGCGAGGTTTTTGGAGTGAGGTTTAAAAACCCTGTGGGTCTTGCGGCTGGTTTTGATAAAAATGCCAGTCTTTACAACGAGTTCTCCGATTTTGGTTTTGGTTTTGTAGAAATAGGCACGGTAACCCCAAAGCCCCAGCCCGGCAATCCAAAAAAGCGGTTGTTTCGCCTACGCGAGGATAATGCGATCATCAATCGAATGGGATTTAACAACAAAGGTGTTTTTGAGGCTGTGGAACAGTTAAGGAAGCCGCACCGCGTTATAGTTGGGGGAAATATTGGGAAGAACAAGGTAACGCCAAACAAAGATGCCATTAAGGATTACTTAATTTGCTTCGAAGCATTGTTCGAGCATGTGGACTATTTTGTGGTAAACGTGAGTTCTCCCAATACCCCGGGGCTTCGGGAGCTTCAGGATAAGGAACCTTTGACCAAATTGTTGAAAAAACTCAAAAGCCATAACAGTAAACTGGCGAAAGGTTCAAAACAGAAAGAGAAACCAATTTTACTAAAGATCGCACCGGATTTGACCGATGATCAACTGTTGGACATCATAGCGATTGTTGCGGATACCCAAATTGATGGTGTAATCGCTACGAATACCACCATAGAAAGAAAAGGATTGAAGTCGCATTTGATCTTATCCGAAGAAAAGGGCGGCCTTAGTGGAAAACCCTTGACCAAACGGAGTACCGAGGTGATTCGTTTTTTATCTGAAAACAGCAGAAAGGCATTCCCGATTATTGGAGTGGGTGGTATACATTCACCAGAAGATGCATTGGAAAAATTGGAGGCGGGCGCCGATTTGGTGCAACTCTATACCGGTTTTATTTACGAAGGCCCCGGACTTATCAAGAAAATAAACAAGGCCATTTTGGAAAAAATGGACTAAGGTTATATGCACAGTTTGTTTTTATTTCTGGAAACCGTCAATTACCCCATACTGATCGGGTTTTTGGTGTCATCGCTCGCTTTGGCCATTTCACCGGGCCCGGATAATATTTTTGTACTTACCCAAAGCATCAGCAACGGAACAAAATCGGGATTGGCCACGGTTTTTGGATTGGTCTCTGGCTGTTTGGTGCATACAACCTTGCTTGCTTTTGGGGTTTCGGAAATCATCAAACGGAGCGATGCGTTATTTTTTGCCATCAAGCTTTTTGGTGCCTTGTATCTTTTGTACTTGGCTTATCAAGTTTACCGTAGTGATGCATCCATACTTCTGGATAAGGAAAATAAACCGACCAAAACACCCGTAAAGCTCTTTTGGACAGGTTTTACAATGAATGTGCTCAACCCCAAGGTGACCATCTTCTTTTTGGCCTTTTTCCCAGGGTTATTGTTTAGTGAAGAACTCAATACCGTAATTCAATTCTACATTTTAGGGCTGCTTTTTATGCTTTCTGCCCTCATTGTTTTTGGCGCAATTGCAGTACTTGCGGGTAAAATTTCCAAATACCTCACAAGGCATAACAAGGCTGGACTATATTTAAAATGGGTGCAGATCGTTGTTTTTGTGGGGATTGCCATTTATCTATTTCTATCGGATAAATAAGTGCTATTTTTACGGAAGCCTATGCCAAAAGTAAAACTCATAGAATGTCCACGGGACGCCATGCAGGGTATAAAGACCTTTATCCCTACAGATGAGAAGGTGAAGTATATCCAATCCTTGTTGGGCTGTGGTTTCGACACCATCGACTTTGGAAGTTTTGTGTCGCCAAAGGCCATCCCTCAAATGCAGGATACCGCAGAGGTGTTGGCACGGTTGGATTTATCACGAACGCAAAGCAAGCTTTTGGCCATTGTGGCCAATGTTCGTGGGGCGGAAGACGCTTGCAAACACGATGCGATTGATTATTTGGGGTTCCCTTTTTCCATTTCGGAAAACTTTCAGATGCGGAACACGCACAAGACCATTGCCCAATCGGTGGAAACGCTGAAGGGAATCTTGGAATTGGCCAATGCTCACGATAAAGAAGTTGTGACCTATATTTCCATGGGATTCGGTAATCCGTACGGAGACCCTTGGAATGTGGAGATTGTAGGGGAGTGGACAGAGAAACTGGCCGAGATGGGAACCAAAATCCTCTCATTGTCGGATACCATCGGAAGTTCTACTCCAGAGGTGATTGATTATCTGTTCTCCAACCTGATTCCAAAATATCCCGAGATTGAGTTCGGCGCCCATTTGCATACCACCCCCAGTAAATGGTATGAAAAAGTGGATGCTGCCTATAGAGCAGGTTGCAGACGTTTTGATGGTGCCGTACAGGGATTTGGCGGGTGTCCCATGGCCAAGGACGAGCTTACAGGCAACATGCCGACCGAAAAAATGCTTTCCTATTTTACTACGAACAAAGCCGATACCGGAGTAAATGGGATGGTTTTTGAAGCAGCATTCAATAAGGCAACTGAGCTTTTTTCCGTATACCATTAGCTTTTATGGAACAATGCTTAATCCAAATGTTAAAACAAAATCCATTTAAATTAAGTCTAATTAAATTTGGAGCAATGTTTTTTGGACAATATATTTGCCGGGTATATTATTTGAATTTAATCTAAATAAACAGCCAAAATGTTACTAAGGAGAATTTTTTTATTGAGTTTGCCTATTGCCTTGATCACTTCATGTTCCAACGATGATTCCGAGGATGTAGATTCAATAATTACCATCGATAATCCAACCACCTATGTTTTTGAAAGAAATGGAGAGAGTTCAGTGAGTTTTGGAGGTCAGACGACACGAATTTTGATGGCCGAAGAAATTATAGGTAAACTAAAGGATGATACCGCAACTGCCGATGCCCTAAAGGCCATGTTTGCCCATGAAGAAGGTGCCAGTGACTTTGCTGATGCGGATTTGAACGCTTCAGACAAAAATCTTAGGGGCAAAACCGCAGCGTCTTTCGATTTCTTTTCCACCAATGCCACCGATCAAGCACTCGTCAGGGCCGATTTTGAAAACTGGATACAAACTCAAGTGGATGAAGTGTTCCCTAATTGGAATACTGCCGCAGCAGCCGGAACCGCCGGCCAAATTGCCGATGGTTCTTCGACCAGGTATGTTACGGGCAAAGGATTGGAAATGAACCAGGTCTTTAGCAAATCATTGATTGGAGCATTGATGGTCGATCAGATTTTGAACAATTATATCAGTTCAGACTTTATAGATGGCGGTACCCAAAGAACGGACAATGATGAAGGTGTTTTGGCCGAAGGAAAGAACTATACGGCCATGGAGCACGATTGGGACGAAGCTTATGGATATGCCTTTGGAACCGCGCAGGACTTGGCAGACCCAAGGTCCACGATCGGGGAAGACGACAGCTTTTTGAACAAGTATATTGGTCGAGTTGAAGGGGATAGTGATTTTGTGGGGATCAATGACGATATCTATCAAGCCTTTAAATTGGGCCGTGCTGCCATTGTGGCCAAAGATTACACCGTAAGGGATGAACAGGCCGAAATCTTACGCGAACTAATTTCACGGATAATCGGGATTAGGGCTGTTTATTATATGCAGCAAGGAAAAAATGCAATAAATCAAACAACGCCAGATTATGGCGGTGCGTTCCATGATTTGTCAGAAGGGTATGGTTTTGTGTACAGCCTACAGTTTACCCGTAAGCCCAATTCAACCGACCCTTACTTTACCAAAGCGGAAGTTGATGCTTTTCTGGCCGATTTAATGGATGATGGGGACAACGGATTGTGGGATGTGACCCCGGAAACCTTGGATGCCATTTCAACAGGCATAGCCGAAAGATTCAGCTTTACGGTGGAACAGGCGGCAAACTGAATATAGTTTGAGATTTGGGTGAAATAAGGTGGAGCCTGGTTGGATCCCACCTCTTTTACTACCTTTGGATATTGTTTAATTGGAATAAATAATAATACATTTAGATGAAAAGAAAATGGTATTTTGTTTTTGTGGTCGCGTTGGTCATTTGGGGCTGTTCTTCAGATAGTTCGGATGATCCAGGGGCGGGGAGCAACGAAGAATTGCCCGTTTCCTTTGACAGAAGGGCCATGTTGGTCAATTGGGCGGATAATATCATTGTTCCATCATACAGAGCTTTCCAATCCGAGCTCTCAGACTTAAAAACCGCTTTCGAAACATTTTCCTCCAATAAAAATATGGATAACCTTGTTTTATTTAGAGAAGCATGGGTGGAGGCTTATCTGGCTTGGCAGAGCGTATCCATGTTTGAGACAGGGCCTGCAGAAACCATCGGATACCGTTTGAATATGAACACATATCCCACGGACACCGATTTAATAAACTCGTTTATTTCTACGGGCAGCTACGACCTATCCTTGCCTGCCAATAGGGATGCAAAGGGATTTGCGGCCTTGGATTACCTATTGAACGGTCTGGAGGATACGGACGCAGGTTTGGTGATTAGATGGACAAGCGGTACGGAAGCCGATAACACCATGGATTACATAGCAGCATTGTTGGCCGATATGACCTCGCTCACGGATAGTGTGGTCGGGGAATGGGAAGGTAGCTATCGCAATACCTTTGTGGAGAACGATGGCTCTTCCGCCACAGCTTCAGTGGATCGTTATGTGAATGATTATATTTTTTATTACGAGAAGTTTCTTAGGGCCGGCAAAATGGGAATTCCCTTAGGTGTGTTTTCCGGAACCCCGGCGCCCAATACCCTAGAGGTTTTTTACAGCCCAGACCTGAGCAAAGCCATGTTCTTGGCAGGACTGGGTGCCGTTCAGGATTTTTTCAACGGAAAACATTTTGGGTCCAACACCACAGGAGAGAGCTTGGCCTCTTATTTAAATGAGTTGAATACACTGAAAAATGGGGAGGACTTGTCACAACTGGTCAATGACCAAATGGATCTTGCCCGTAGCATGGTTATGGACTTGGATAGCTTTAGGAACGAAATTGAAAATAATTCTCCCCCTACCAATATGTTGCTTGCTTATGATGAAGTGCAACGGGTAGTACCTTTTTTTAAAGTGGATATGGTATCGGCAATGAGCATTAGTATTGATTTTGTTGATGCCGATGGTGACTAGATGGCACCGAACCTGGATAAATACCTGCATAGGAATGTAGAGGCCGCCCCTTTGGCGGTCTTTCGGATTTTTTTTGGACTGATGATGCTCTGGAGCATTATTCGGTTTTGGGCCAATGGTTGGATAGAGAAATTGTATTTAGAGCCCAAATTTCATTTTTCGTACTACGGTTTTGAATGGGTAAAGCCCTTGGGAACGCCAACGTACCTTGTTTTTATCCTATGTGCCATTTCCGCAATTGGCATTGCCCTGGGATATAAATACCGGCTTTCCATTGGTCTTTTCTTTTTGTCCTTTACATACATAGAGCTAATGGACAAGACCACCTACTTAAACCATTACTACTTTATCAGTATACTGTCCTTTTTAATGATTTTTCTCCCGGCCAACGCTTATTTCTCGGTAGATGCAAAAAGGGGCCATATCAAAGCTTTCCAATATGTCCCAAAGTGGACCATTGATGGTATAAAACTTCTGTTGGGGATTGTGTATTGCTACGCAGGATTGGCAAAACTCAACTCGGATTGGTTGATAAAGGCCATGCCCTTGAAAATTTGGTTGCCCTCCAAGTTCTACATACCCTTGATCGGAGATTTAATGACAAAGGAATGGGTGCACTATACCCTTAGCTGGGGAGGTGCCCTATACGATTTGACCATACCATTTCTGCTCCTATGGAACAAGACCCGTTATTTGGGCTTCTTTTTAGTGGTATTTTTTCATGTGCTGACCCGTGTTTTGTTTCCAATAGGCATGTTTCCCTACATCATGATCTTGTCCGCTCTCATTTTTTTTGATGCCAAACTGCACCACAGGATCCTGGCCTACATTTCAAAAATAGTGGGAGTTGCAAAAAGTCAATTTGACAATGGAAAGGTGTCGCCCTACAAAGAAGGGGCCTTTGGAAAACTAAAATATGGCCTGGTTGCCCTGTTTTTTGCAATACAGCTACTTTTTCCATGGCGATACCAATGGTATCCCGGAGAATTGTTTTGGACCGAGGAAGGCTATCGGTTTTCTTGGCGGGTCATGTTAATGGAAAAATCCGGTTATGCCCAGTTTAAAATTGTGGACAAGGTGACCAAAAAATGGTTCTATGTGGACAACAAGGACTTTTTAACCCCTTTTCAAGAAAAACAAATGGCTTTTCAGCCAGACTTTATTTTGGAATATGCCCATTACCTTAAACAGCACTTTGAGAAGGACGGACATCAAAATATAGGTGTTTATGTAGAAAGCTATGTAGCACTGAACGGGCGGCTTAGCCAGCCCTTTATAGACCCCAAAGTGGATTTGGCACAGGAAAAAGATTCATTTAAACACAAAACGTGGATATTACCATTTAAGGATGAGATCAAAGGAATTTAGAAGCACCGCTTTTCTTTTACTATTTTCAATATTGGCCTGGGGACAGGTTGATCTTTCAGGTAATGTGACAGATGCCGAAAACCGCCCCGTGGCAGGGGCAGAAGTGTACATAATCCAATTGCAAAGGCTGGCCACGACCTCTGAAAATGGTGATTTTCAATTTCACAATGTCCCTACCGGAACGTACAAACTGGTTGCCTTTGCCTTTGGCATGCATGTCTACGAGCAGTCCTTGGAGATAAAAAAGGACACTTTCCTACTTCTTACATTACAACCTTTGGGGGAGCAACTGTCGGAGGTAGTGCTGACCGAACAAAGAGAGAAAGTTTTTGGACTTCAGAAACTTGATAAAGTTGAGGGAACGGCCATTTATTCAGGCAAAAAGAGTGAAGTGGTCCTGATTGAAAACCTGACTGGAAACCTTGCCGCCAACAATCCCCGCCAAATCTACGGGCAGGTAGTTGGACTGAATATTTATGAAAATGGGGATGCCGGCCTGCAGTTGAACATTGGAGGTAGGGGATTGGATCCCAACAGAACCGCAAATTTCAATGTTAGGCAGAATGGTTATGACATCAGTGCAGACGCTTTGGGATATCCCGAAAGCTATTATACTCCTCCGGCCGAAGCCCTGAGTGAAATCCAGGTGGTCAGGGGAGCGGCCTCATTGCAGTATGGTCCTCAGTTTGGGGGGTTGGTCAACTTTAAGTTCAAGAAGCCCAACCCATTTAAAAAGTTAGAACTGGTATCAAGACAAACAGTGGGCTCGTACGACCTGTTCACTAGTTTCAACAGCCTAAGTGGAACTATAGGTGACTTTAGCTACTACACGTATTTTAATTACAAGCAAGGAAATGGGTTTCGCCCCAACACCAACTTTAATAGTAGAAATTTTCACGGCCACTTTGGGTATCAAATTTCCGAGAGGACCAAGTTGACCCTGGAGACCACATTTTTTAACTATCTGGCCAAGCAACCGGGCGGGTTGACCGATGCACAATTCTTGGAAGACCCATCATTCAGCAATAGAAATAGAAACTGGTTCAATGTGGATTGGAAGCTTTTTTCTTTGCGGTTGGACCATCAGCTTTCAGCAAAAACAGATTTTAGCCTAAATCTTTTCACCCTGGATGCCACCAGGAACGCGTTGGGATTTAGGACCAATCGTGTTTCACAACCAGATGACCCCAATGAGCCCAGGGAGTTGTTGCAGGACAATTTTCAAAACTGGGGGGGAGAAGGCCGGTTGCTGACCCGTTACCAAATAGCTGAAAGAAACCAGGTGCTTTTGCTCGGGGCCAAATACTATCAATCATCCAACGATCAAAGGCAGGGGCCGGGAAGTACATCCGATGCTCCGGAGTTTGCTTTTGCCGATGATGAGTTTCCCAATTACGAGAGACAGTCCCAATTTGAGTTTCCCAATCTAAATCTGGCGGTATTTGGCGAGAATATTTTCACAATTTCAGATAAGTTCTCCATAACCCCCGGTTTTCGCTTTGAGTACATAAAAACGGAAGGGAAGGGAAGTTATAGAAATATTGTTCTGGACTTGGCAGGAAACCCCCTTCTCAATGAAGAGGTTCCCGATAACAGGACCTTTGAGCGGAATTTTGTATTGTTGGGCCTGGGCGCCACATACAACCTGGGCACGGAATCCGAACTTTACGCCAACTTCTCACAAAACTACAGATCAGTGACCTTCAATGATATTCGGGTGGTAAACCCCTCCTTTCAGGTAGATGAAAATATTTCTGATGAAGATGGGTTCACTGCTGATCTGGGAACTAGGGGGCATATAGGTGAGTATTTAAATTATGACCTAAGCGTCTTTGGCTTGTTGTATGATGATCGGTTGGGAGAGGTCCTTCGGAACGAAACCAGGGTAAATGCACAAGGGGAACTAGTGGAGACCGGCAGAATAGTTCGGTTTAGGGGAAATATAGGGACTGCCTTTATGTATGGTCTCGAGAGTTTTGCAGATGTTAATCTAAAAGAACTTTTCTTTAGGGGAAACGACAAACTAAGACTGAACTACTTTGTTAATTTGGCCCTTACAGATTCAGAATATCTTTCTTCCGATGAAAATAATGTAGAGGGCAACCAAGTGGAATTCATACCCAAGATCAATCTAAAGACCGGGGTGAGTTTTGGTTATGGCAACCTTTTGGGGAGCTTGCAATACACCTATTTGTCAGAACAATACACAGATGCCACCAATGCGCCCCAAGATGTGAACGATAACCAAAGGGGGATCGAGGGTACAATACCGGCTTACGACATCTTGGACCTGTCCCTGTCCTATACCTATAAAAGATTCAAATTGGAGGCAGGAATAAACAATGTACTGGATAATTCATATTTTACACGTAGGGCTACAGGATATCCTGGGCCGGGAATCATTCCTGCTGAACCCAGAACCGTTTATACCACCTTGCAATTTAAACTATAAGAACTGCCCAAATATGAGAAGCAATGGCGAATGGTTTGCTGACTACCTTTCCCAAAGAGCTTGGGCTTTTTATCGCAGTTTTTATAATTGTCCTACCGATAGGATATTTTACAGGATGACTTTTTGTTCAAGGAGCAGCATCGGCCACTCCCACTGGAATCTGGGAAAATTACTTGGGCAAGGAAGATAGTGAAGGAGCAGAAGTGATGAAGTTTAAAAAAGGGGAAGGTGAAATGCTTACCGTAATTCATACCCATGTACTTTCCATTTCATCTATTTTTTTTGCTGGGAGGTCCGGTTTGGGTATGTAGTGGTGCTTTCCGGAATTTAATGACGATTACCTATGAGGGGCCGGCAGGCCAGGTACTGAGGCAATGTATTTTTCCCAACAGATTACTGCAGGTACGATAAGTTAGTTCTCTATAAATTGATAGTCAATTTCATCATGCGTTAAAAGCTTCACCTTTTGTTTTTCGAAACGAAGCAGGCTCAATATTTCACTTACTTCTTCTTTGTTCACCAAAATAATGAAGTGCTTTTTCCCCACTGAAATAGGTATTTTACGTTGGTGGCCCCAATTTTTCAGGTGGTTCTCCCAATAAGGTATATCCAGTTGCTCTATGTACTCCTTCAAAGCTTCCAGTTCCCACTCGTAGAGTTCAAAACAGAGATTGTTATATATCAATTGGAATAATTTGCTGCGGTTGCAAAAAGTAAGCACCCCATTTTTGGATCGGTTCATTACATTTAAATAGTTGCACATAAAAAAGAATTGAGTCATAAAGATAATAATTATATAGAATCATTCTAAATAATTGAAATGAATTTCCGAATAAGTGGGAAAATGTAATATCGGCACAACGAGGTAATCAAATAAATTAGTGGTATATTTGCACGCAATTAATCCGTAATTGCAATGGAAGCTCACCAAAACAAAATTGTTGGAGAAGGACTTACTTATGACGACGTTCTTCTTGTGCCGGCATACTCCGAAGTACTTCCCAGAGAAGTAAACATTCAATCAAAATTTACCAAGAACATTACCATAAATGTGCCCATTGTTTCCGCGGCCATGGATACGGTAACCGAATCGCGTATGGCAATTGCCATGGCAAGGGAGGGTGGCATTGGTGTTCTTCACAAGAACATGACGATTGAGCAACAGGCGATCAAGGTTAGAAAGGTAAAGCGTGCAGAAAGCGGAATGATCATGGATCCCGTTACCCTTCCTTTGGAATCTGTGGTACGTGATGCCAAGGCCAGCATGAAAGAGCATAGTATTGGTGGAATCCCGATTGTGGATGACAATAAAAGGCTTATTGGTATTGTAACCAACCGCGATCTCCGTTTTGAGAAAAATGATGATAGGCCCATAGCCGATGTAATGACTTCCGAAAATTTGGTTACAGTGGCGGAAGGTACTTCGTTGCAACAAGCTGAGGTAATCCTACAGGAAAATAAAATTGAAAAACTACCAGTGATCAACGATAAGGAGGAACTTATCGGTTTGATTACTTTTAGGGATATCACCAAACTTTCCCAAAAACCCATTGCCAATAAAGATCAATACGGACGTTTGCGCGTAGCTGCTGCCATAGGGGTGACGGCAGACGCTGTTGATAGAGCCGGGGCATTGGTAAAGGCAGGTGTGGATGCCATAATTATTGATACGGCCCACGGTCACACCAAAGGTGTGGTGAGTATTTTAAAAGAAGTGAAGAAGTCTTTTCCAGAATTGGAAGTGGTGGTAGGCAACATTGCAACCGCCGAAGCTGCCAAATATTTGGTTGAGGCAGGTGCCGATGCCGTTAAAGTGGGAATTGGACCAGGCTCCATTTGCACCACTCGTGTTGTGGCAGGTGTTGGTTTTCCACAGTTTTCCGCAGTTTTGGAGGTTTCTGCCGCATTAAAGGGAACAGGAATTCCCGTAATTGCCGATGGTGGTATCCGCTATACAGGAGATATTCCCAAGGCATTGGCAGCCGGAGCCGATACAGTGATGTTGGGCTCTTTGTTGGCCGGTACCAAAGAATCTCCGGGAGAAACCATTATTTACGAAGGGCGTAAATTTAAATCGTACCGTGGAATGGGCTCTGTGGAGGCTATGAAAAAAGGTAGTAAGGACCGCTATTTCCAAGATGTTGAGGACGATATCAAGAAATTGGTCCCCGAGGGCATCGTTGGCCGAGTGCCGTACAAAGGTGAACTGGAGGAAAGCATGCACCAATTTATTGGAGGTCTAAGAGCAGGTATGGGCTATTGTGGAGCAGGCGATATTGAAACTTTAAAAAACAATGCCCGTTTTGTAAAGATTACATCAAGCGGTATCCACGAAAGTCACCCGCACAATGTGACCATTACCAAAGAAAGCCCGAATTATAGTAGGTAAATTATAAAATAAAGTTAAGCCCGCAGGGGAGAATTTACTTCCCTGCGTAGGTTTGCCAATCCTTATCCTTGTAAATATTGTCGCCGAAGTACTTGGCAATCTGCATAAAAGGCTCTACCTGCTGATATCCAGGAACAGGGGAAAGCATATTCAATTTTTCGTCCAAGAAAACTACGGTAGGGTAGCTCATCTTGCCCTGCAATAGTGCAGCGGCCAATTCATGGTAACCTCTTCTTCCGGAAGGAACAAACTTGAATGTCTTGCCTTGGTACTCAATAGGATCCTTGCCCTCAGCATCCATCTTTACCATGTAGAAATTCTTCTGCATGTATTTGGATACCTCGGGATGCTGGAACGTGTTTTTATCCATCTTTTTGCACCATCCGCACCAATCTGTATAGACGTCCACAAAGATTTTTTTGGGTTGGGCATCTGTTTTGGAAAGTTGTACGGCTTCCTCCCAAGAAATCCATTGAATATCTTGAGCTTGGGCGTTAAAGCCTATAAACACTATAAAAAGTAAGCTGATTTGGGTGTAAATTGAGCGCATAGTCTTGGTTTTTGACGTAATTGTCGTCATATCAATACAAAACTAACGAAAATTGTGCCAAAAAAGTATTCGTTTTAACAGTCTGATAGGGCTTTGCCGTTATTTTACGGTCTGTTTCTTAGGTGATTCGAAAAGCCCTTTTACATCTACCTGGTTGTGCAGGATGTCATCAAAGGTTTCCCTTTTTCTTATTAAATGGGCTTTTCCTTGGTACCAAAGCACTTCGGCCGGTCTGTATCTGGAATTATAGTTGCTGGCCATGGTAAAGCAATAGGCACCGGCATTTTGAAAGCACAATATGTCACCTTCGGATATTTCGTTGATTCTACGGTTGCTTCCAAATGTGTCCGTTTCGCAGATGTACCCAACAACGGAGTAATAGCGTTCCTTGCCTTTTGGATTGGATATATTGATGATTTGATGGTTGGAACCATACAACATAGGTCTGATAAGGTGATTGAAGCCCGAGTCCACACTTGCAAAAACCGTGGAAGTGGTTTGTTTCACTACATTGACCTTTGCCAAAAAGTGACCCGCTTCGCTCACTAAAAATTTACCGGGCTCAAAGGCGAGGGTAAGTTCTTTGCCGTATTCCTTACAGAATTCGTTGAATCTTGTGGTGAGTTTTTTGCCCAATTCATCTACATTGGTCTGGATATCGCCCTCTTTGTAAGGTACCTTAAACCCGCTACCGAAATCTATAAACTCTAGATCCTTGAAGTTTTTTGCGGTTTCAAAAAGAATTTCGGACGCATAAAGAAACACATCAATATCCAAAATATCGCTACCGGTGTGCATGTGGATTCCGTTGATGTTCATATTGGTCAACTCCACAATACGCAACAAATGTGGTATTTGGTGAATGCTGATCCCGAATTTTGAATCGATATGTCCAACGGATATTTTGGAATTGCCTCCCGCCATTACATGAGGGTTAATCCGAATACAAACGGGGATATCGGGATGCTTGCTTCCAAATTGTTCCAAAATGGAGAGATTGTCTATGTTAACTTGAATGCCAAGGGCAGCAGCTTCCTCAATCTCTTCCAAGGAAACGCCGTTGGGGGTAAAAATGATGGATTCCGGCTTGAAGCCCGCCAAAAGCCCTAGTTTAACTTCTTGGATGGATACCGTATCCAAACCGCTCCCCAAGCTGTTCAACAATCTTAAGATACTAAGATTGGACAAAGCTTTGGCCGCATAGTTCAATTTAAGATTGGGTACCCCTTTAAAGGCATTGGTGAGCTTTTTATATTGTGAGGTGATCTTATCGGCATCATAAACATAAAGAGGTGCGCCAAACTGCTCGGTAAGCTGAAGTAAGTCCTTAGAATTCATGTAAAACGGAATTTTAAACAAAACTATATGTTGTTACTTATACACGCAAGAAATAAAACATTTTTATCAAAATATAACAAGTTGTTTTATTTGAAACAACAGTGGGGTCTCTTGAAGTTGTGGTTTTAGGTTTTGATATGTATTTTTAAATAAATTGTGAAAATGAAGCTACCCTTTTTTCCATTACAATCCGTATTTTATCCAGGCGAAACCGTACCGCTGCATATTTTTGAAGACCGTTACAAACAGTTGATCTCCGATTGCAGAAAGGAAGCTTTGACCTTTGGTGTCCCGGTTTTTATTAACAATGCAATTTCATACGGGACCGAGGTACAATTGGTGGAAGTGGTGAATACCTACGAATCTGGAGAAATGGACGTGGTTTGTGTGGCACGCCAAGTATTTAAAGTATTGAGCTTTGAAAAACAGATGGAAGGCAAGTTGTATGCTGGAGGAGAAGTTGAATTCTTGGAAATGGAAAACGATGCCGATGAAAGTTTAAGGGAAGAAGTGCTTCAAAAAGTGGAGGCCCTATACGATATCATGGATGTCCCGTTCACGAAAACAACCCCCAAACAGTTCAACAGCTATTCATTGGCGCACAAAATGGGGCTTTCCTTTGAACAGGAATATGAATTGTTGCTCTTGAGGAAGGAAACTGATCGTTTGAATTTTATAAAAAAGCATTTAGAAGCCACCACAAATATTTTAAACGAGGTAAACCGAACCAAGGAAGTCATCGAAATGAACGGACATTTCAAAAATTTCGACCCTTTGGACTTTCAAGATTTCAAGTTGTAAGCTTTCCAAAGCAGAAAGTGGTTATTTATTCTGTCAATTACGAATTAATCATTTAACATCTTCAATTTGTCAGCGGTGTTTTCTATTTTTGTCTGCAAACAAAAGTAAATTCACAGATGAATCTTCACGAATATCAAGGAAAAGAGATTTTAGCCAGTTTTGGAGTTAGAATCCAACGAGGAATTGTTGCCCACAACGCCAAAGAAGCGGTAGACGCTGCAAAACAACTTACAGAGGAAACCGGGACCGGATGGCACGTAATAAAAGCACAAGTGCATGCCGGTGGCCGTGGTAAGGGCGGTGGCGTAAAATTGGCCAAAAACTTGAAAGAAGTGGAAGAACTGGCAGGTAACATTATTGGGATGAACCTTGTTACCCCACAAACATCTGCCGAAGGTAAAAAAGTACATCAGGTATTGGTGGCCGAAGATGTGTACTACCCGGGAGACAGTGAAACCAGCGAGTTTTACATGTCCGTTCTGTTGAACAGGGGAACCGGAAGAAACATGATCATGTATTCTACCGAAGGAGGTATGGACATAGAAGAGGTGGCAGAAAAGACCCCTCATTTGATCTTTACCGAAGAAATTGATCCCGGAATGGGGCTTTTGCCTTTCCAAGCTAGAAGGATAGCCTTTAATTTAGGATTGTCCGGTACAGCTTTCAAGGAGATGGTGAAATTTGTAATGTCCCTGTACAAGGCTTATGAGGAAAGCGATGCCAGTCTTTTTGAGATAAATCCGGTATTGAAGACTTCGGACGATAAAATCATGGCTGTAGACGCCAAAGTATCCATTGATGACAATGCGCTTTACAGAAGAAAGGCTTATGCTGAAATGCGTGACCTTCGCGAAGAAAACCCGATCGAGGTTGAAGCGCGTGAAGTCGGCTTGAACTATGTTGATTTGGATGGTAACGTAGGTTGTATGGTAAACGGCGCCGGATTGGCAATGGCTACCATGGACTTGATCAAAATGGCAGGAGGGGAACCGGCAAACTTCTTGGATGTAGGTGGTACTGCAGACGCCAAAAGGGTTGAGGAGGCATTCCGTATTATCCTAAAGGATCCCAATGTAAAAGCAATCCTTATCAATATTTTTGGAGGTATAGTTCGTTGCGACCGTGTGGCGCAGGGCGTTGTAGATGCTTATAAAAACATGGGAGATGCCATACAGGTACCGATTATTGTTAGGCTTCAGGGAACAAATGCCGAATTGGCCAAAGAAATCATTGACAACTCCGGTTTGGCAGTACATTCTGCCGTACAGTTTAAGGAAGCTGCGGATAAAGTGGAAGAGGTTTTGAGCTAGACCCTCAGAATCCTAAAAAATGTTAAAGGGCAACGTTATCTTAACGTTGCCCTTTTTTGTTTTATTGACCCGAAAAACCGTCCTTTTTAGCGCTGACCCAACCATTGATATTTGTACTTATTTCGTTTTGAACGGTTTCCGAAAATAAGGTTTAAGGGATGGAATTTTTCTCGTGATAAAAGCCGGTATTTGCCCAAGTAGAGAGACATTAAACATTTGTTAAATCCCACTAAACCGTAACGATTTTATTTTTTGATCGTCTTATTTTTGAAGTGTCATTAAAAAGGGGCGTTAATCAAGTCCAAATATTGACAAATCGATAATCATCAATTTTAATCAAAAAACAAAGATCATGAGAAAATTAAAAACTGTATCGGTAGCGTTGGCACTATTTGCCACAATGAGTGCTTTTGCAACAGAAGACAAAAAACCAATGAAAGCAAACAATCTTTCTAGCCAGATCTACGAAATGTTGAAAGAAAATCAATTCAACGCAGATTATAGGGAAATGACTGCCGAAGTTCGCTTTATAGTGAACGAGAAGGGTGAATTGGTGGTACTTTCCGTAGAAACAAAAGATGAGATTTTAGAAGGTTTCGTGAAAAATCGTTTGAACTACAAAAAGGTGAAATTGGACAACGTAGCCCCAGGTAGGGTTTACGAACTTCCAGTACGAATTACCGCTTAAAAACGGGAATTGTTTGAGTTAGTTAGAAAAAGCCCTGAATTTCAGGGCTTTTTTATGTACTAAAACGAGGTGTTTTGGAGTTATCTAATAAAGATTGCAAACCAAAACCATCTATATGGGAACCTACAAGGAAAAATTGAGCATGCTTTCGGAGATGATTGCCTTTGCCAGGGTAGATCATTCCTTGAAACGGTCGGAGTATGGTTTTTTGCTGCAAGTAGCCCGAAGTTTGGGTGTTAGTAAAGATATTTTTGATGGTCTGTTAAAGGAAAAATCCCCAAAAGTACGCCTAAAAACCCAAGCGGAGCGAATTGTACAATTCCATAGGCTTATTCTTCTCATGAACATAGATCAGGAGCAGCACAAAAAAGAAATCAATACACTTTACAATGTAGGGCTTAAAATGGGTTTGCCTCCAACAGCCATTAGTCAGGTTTTAGAGGTGATGCACCGCTATCCCAACAAAATTGTTCCGCCAGATGTGCTTATCAATATCTTCAAGGTACATTACAATTGATGTCAAAATGACATGCAATTTCATTTAAATCATGCCATATAGACATGTTTTTTCTATTGGTATAGGTTTTGACTTATACAAGCTGATTTAAATGTTTAACTAAAATTGAATCGCCATGAGTATAGTAAAAAGAAACAACCTGTTTTTCCCATCCTTGATGAACGATTTTATGGGTCCTGATTGGTTCGGTGGAACAGAAAAGTGGAATACTTCTGTGCCCGCTGTGAATATAAAGGAAAATACCGAAGGTTTTGAATTGGAACTTGCCGTTCCTGGCATGAAAAAAGATGATTTTACCGTTGAGGTGGACAATGATGTGTTGACCATATCCAGTGAAGTGAAAACTGAAAACGAGGAAAACAAAGACAACTACACAAGAAAAGAGTTTTCCTTTACTTCTTTTAAAAGAGCCTTTACATTGCCTGAAACTGTAGATGGATCTAAAATCGACGCCAAGTACGAAGATGGAATATTGAAATTGACATTGCCCAAAAAACAAGAGGCATTGCCAAAACCAAAACGATTGATTGAAATAGGATAAGACATTAGAACACCAACTATAGGTGTTTCATGATGGTTGGATTAGTTGGTTAGTTTGAGGCGCGCCCCTGCATTAGCGGGGGCGCGTTTTTTATTCCTTCTCCTGAAGCATTTTGATTTCGTCCCGAAGCTTGGCCGCTTCCATAAAGTTGAGTTCTTTGGCGGCTTTTTCCATAGCCTTTCTTTTCTCCCTGATCAATTTTTCTTTTTGGTCTTCGGTTATATAATCAAGGTCTAGTTCTGCTGCCCGTAGCTCCTCCTTTTGGAAGTGATAGGTGGAAACCGAATTTTTGGCCAGGGCACTGTCCAGATTTTTCTTCAATGCCGTTGGGGTTATGTTGTGTTCCTTGTTGTAGGAAATCTGTTTGTCCCTACGGTAATTGGTCTCATCAATGGTTTTTTGCATGCTATCGGTAATCTTGTCTGCATACATGATGGCCTTTCCGTTGAGGTTTCGAGCTGCACGACCCACCGTCTGCGTCAATGAACGGTTGCTGCGCAAAAAACCTTCTTTGTCCGCATCCAGTATGGCTACAAGCGATACTTCGGGCAAATCCAAACCTTCGCGCAAAAGATTGACCCCAATGAGAACATCAAACAAACCTTTGCGCAAGTCCTGCATAATTTCCACCCGTTCCAAGGTATCCACATCACTATGGATGTAACGGCACCTAACATCAATTCTGGACAGGTACTTGGTAAGTTCCTCCGCCATACGTTTGGTAAGCGTGGTCACCAAAGTACGTTCGTCCTGTTCCACCCGCTGTTGAATTTCTTCCACGAGGTCATCAATTTGGTTTTCACTGGGGCGCACCTCGATTACGGGATCCAATAAACCTGTTGGTCGGATAATCTGTTCCACATAGACCCCTTCGCTCAGCTCCAGTTCGTAATCGGCCGGGGTGGCACTTACGTAAATCACTTGGTTCTGAAGCGTTTCAAATTCTTCAAACTTTAATGGACGGTTATCCATGGCCGCAGGTAAACGGAAACCATATTCCACCAAATTCTCTTTTCTGGAGCGGTCCCCGCCGTACATGGCATGTACCTGGGGTATGGTTACATGGCTTTCATCAATTACCATAAGGTAATCATCAGGGAAATAATCCAACAAACAGAAAGGTCTGGTGCCGGGTTTTCTTCCATCCAAGTACCTTGAATAATTTTCGATTCCGGAGCAATAACCCAGCTCACGAATCATTTCCAAGTCAAAATTGGTGCGCTCCTCCAAGCGTTTTGCTTCCAGTGGACGACCAATTTCCTTAAAATAGTCTATCTGCTTCACAAGATCGTCCTGAATTTCCTTTATCGCATTTTGAAGCACATCGGGAGAGGTGACGAACATGTTTGCCGGATAGATGTTCAAGGTTTCGTAAATTTCAATGACTTTATTGTTGTGGGGATCCAATGCTTCAATCTCCTCAATTTCATCACCAAAAAAGTGAATCCGGAAAGCATGATCGGCATAGCCGGGAAACACATCAACAACATCTCCCTTCACCCTAAAGTTTCCGTTTCTAAAATCTGCTGTTGTACGGGCATACAGGCTCTGAACCAATTGTTTTAAAAACTTGGTTCGCGATATTACTTGGTCCCGATGGATGGTAATCACGTTCTTTTGGAACTCTACGGGGTTACCAATACCGTACAGACAGGAAACAGAGGCTACCACGAGCACATCCCGTCTGCCTGACAGGAGGGAAGAGGTAGTGCTCAACCGTAATTTTTCTATATCCTCGTTTATGGAAAGGTCTTTTTCAATGTAAAGTCCACTCGTTGGAATATAGGCTTCGGGCTGATAATAGTCGTAATAGGAAACAAAGTATTCCACCGCATTGTTGGGAAAAAATTGCTTGAATTCCGAGTACAATTGTGCCGCCAAGGTCTTGTTGTGCGCCAAAACCAAGGTTGGGCGCTGAACGGATTCCACCACATTGGCCACGGTAAACGTTTTGCCCGATCCGGTTACCCCGAGCAAGGTTTGGTGCCGGGCTTTGGACTCGACGCCCTCAACCAACTGTTTTATGGCTTCGGGTTGATCGCCCGTAGGCTTAAAGCCAGATACTACCTCAAATTTCATTCGATAAAAATACTAAAGGTAGATGCTAAATTGAAGCAATGCTTGAATATTATCATCCGATGGCACTACAAATCACGTTTCTTCAACAGTGTGTAGGACAAATAGATGAAAACAGCTGTCCAGATCATAACGATCAAGAACTCGTACCAATACACATGGTAGTCGAACTTCATGTTCTCCCCGATCTGTTGCCCTATGTTCTGTACCGCTGAAAGCCTTGTAAAAGGCTCTTTGATCAGGTTGGACATGGATTCCAAAGGGAAGAACCGTTTTACCGCTTTTGCAGCTTCCCAACTCATTACTTTCCAGCCCAGCAAACCAAATACCACTTGTTCCAGAATGGTCCAAAGAATGAGAAAGCCAAGGGCAAAGGCCGATCGCTTTACCAAAATGCCCAAGAAAAGACAGAATGAGAAAAAACCCACCAGTTTAAAAAAGAATGCAGGTAGAAACTCCATATCCGAAAATATGATGGAGGCCTCGTTGTAGTCTGAATATACAAGTCCAAGAATCATGGAGACCACGAACACAAAAATTGTGGATATTAGGGCAAAGGAAATTACCGTGAGTACTTTGGAAAGGATAAACTCCCTTTTCGACAGGCCATCGATCAAGTTTTGTTTAATGGTTTTGTTGCTGTACTCATTGGACATCATGGAGACGATTACAATGGCCAAAAACAGTTTGAACAATGCCGTGACAAAGGTATTGAAGTGCCAAATATACGGGAAGTTGAAAATCCCTTGGTCCGCCAAGTGGAATTGGACCGGGCCAATATCAAACTTAATGGCGGCAATAAGTGCAATGGATGTCAAAAGCACAAAATAGGAGATAATAAGCACCTTACTGGCCCTATTGTTCCAAAGTTTTATAAATTCTATTTGTAAAAGACGTAACATTCGTTTTTTGATTATGGATTCTTGGTCAAGGTTAAAAATTGTTCTTCGAGGCTCTCTTTCCGTTTTACAAGATGGGACAGTACAACCCCTTTATCGAATAGCATCTTGTTTAAACTTTCCGCATCCATTTCTTCCTTTAAATAAGCGGTAAGGGTTCCATTGAAGTTTTCGATTTTTCCAAAACTGGCACTTTTTTCCAGTAATTCCTTTAATTGGTCAATATTGTTGGACCTTAGTTCAAAAAAGCCGTGGCTCGCCAGCATACTATCTACGGGGCCGGAGTACAAACTTTCGCCTTTTCGGAGAATGATGACGTGGGAACACACTTTTTCCACCTCGTCCAATAAGTGGGAGGCCAATAAAATGGTGGTACCTTGACGTGCAATTTTTTTGATGATCTCACGTATTTGGTGAATCCCCTGCGGGTCCAAACCATTGGTGGGCTCGTCCAAAATAAGAATCTCTGGGTCGTTGAGCAGGGCAGAAGCGATGGCCATACGCTGTTTCATACCCAGCGAATAGGTTTTGAACTTGCTGTTGCGACGGTCCCATAACCCTACCAGCTCCAGTTTTTCCTGAATCTTGGTTTCTGGTACATCCTTGATTTTGCAGACCAACCTTAAATTTTGGATGGCGTTCATGTACGGGTAAAAGTTGGGGCGCTCAATAATGGCACCAACTTTTTTAAGGGCTTCATGTGTGGACATTGTGCCATCGAACCAGCCAAAATCTCCAGAAGTGCGGTTCACCACGTTTAAAATAATTCCTAATGTGGTCGACTTGCCACTCCCATTGGGTCCCAGTATGCCATACACATTTCCTTTTTCTATGGTAAAGGAAAGATCCTTGACAGCTGTGAGGTAACCAAATTTTTTGGTAAGATGGTTAACGGTCAGTATTGTTTCCAAGATATGCTATCGTTTTTTGAATGGTTTATACTAACTTGACGAAGTATATTGCAATTTGTTACAAAATAATCGAATACAATGTCGGAAGAAAAATTGATGTCGAAAAAGAAACCTGCCTATCCCATAAGCAAGGATTTGGATAAATATTTGAAATATTACAATCGAAAAATAGAGATTCCCATCCACTACGATGACCTGCTTCGTTTTTCGGGAAGTGTTGCCGTGTACGATGCCAACGATGAAGATACCCTTTGGGTAAGGGTGTTCTATCCAGAGTTTGACCGCGATGAAATCGACCTTGCCCTAAAGCGTGTCTACTCCAGTTTTGTTTCGGATGGAAGCGATTCCATTTTCCCCTATTTAAATGTGGATTATGTGGACTATTGCACTTTTGGGAACTCCAAGCCATTCAGGATAAAGGTGCGTAACATTTTGAACGATAACTATACCCTGTTCTATGTAAAAAAGACAGATGCATCCCGTGTATATGGCTTGGAGCTTGAACACATGCTATCTCCGTACAACCTCAATTTTGTGATTTACGAAAATACCTTGATAGAAGAACACATTGTTGGTATACCAGGGGATGTTTTTATGAAGAAAAATCTGCCCAAGTGCACCGAATTCGACAAAGCTCAGATTGCCAAGGAATTCGTGAAATTCAATGAACGATGCATGATCCGTTTGCTGGGCGATATGCGTTCCTATAATTATGTTATAGTTCCTACCCACGATTTTGATAGTGTGGTCTATAAGATAAGGGCCATAGATTTTGACCAACAATGCTATGAAGGAAAAATAAAAGTGTACCGCCCCCAATTTTTTAAGGAGAATAAAACAATGGTCGATTTGGTCCAGGATAAATTGACCATTGATTCCGTAAACCAGTATATTGTAGAGGAGCGTTCCATCATTGCCAAAAGAATATTGAGCTGGGGTAGAAGACTTAAGCGACTATTGGATGTATGCAAAGAAGACACCATTGCCCCGCCAGAAAATATAGAAATGCTTAAAACTCAATTGTTGGAGCTAACGGGGGACATTAACTTTAGGGATAGCAACACCATGGGAGAGGTATTGATCCACGCCCTGGATTTTGTGAAGCGAAACTACGAGGATGTAAGTATGAAACAGATTATAGAAAAGAAATTCTAACTTTTCTGTTCCTTGTTGAAATAAACAAGGTAGTAATACATCTGCCTTTCCTCGTCCCAACCTTTTTCCACAAATTTTTCCGCGGATTCCGGGTTGATGAAATCCATCTTTATTTGAATGTTGGTATCTAAGTTGATGACGTTCTTTATCTTCTTACGGGCGTCGCTCACCGCCTTGTTGGCAATATCAAAATTGGAAACGTCCTCAATGCTGTATTTTGGCCCTTTTTCCACCTTGTAGTGCTTAAACTCGGGAATCAACTCCGGATTTTCCATAACCTCGTTCAAAAATGAGGTTTCCTCAAAATTGTCGTTTTTGGCAAAGTGGTTCACAGCACGGTTCATGAACATTACCTCCTGTTGTTTGTCCTCGGCAGGCAAAACCACATCTTTTGCAAAGTTTTGACAGAATTTAAGGTAATTCTTGGTATAAAAGTTTTCATCCGTTAATGGGGCAACGCCCAAAAAGTTCTCCAACCAATATTTGGCGTCATATCGATTGCTGTCCACCGATAGCACTTTGTAACCTTCTTCCTTGCCCACGTTGAACACAATACAGCCCTTGTCCAGTTTGTTGATGTTGATTCCTTGGCGAATCAAAATCTCCAAGTTGTGTTCCTTTTCCTCAAATTGAAGGAAATCGTGCTTCAATTCACTTTTAAAAATACCTACGGCATCCGTTTTTTGGTTGTCGATCACCATATCGGAAAAATGGACCACATAAACCTCCCCACTTTTTATATGCGGATGGTTGGATTGTTCATATAGGTGTGTGGTTATTTTTTTGGACAACCTATGGGTATCGGACGGGGTTTCGAAAATTTCCGTGACCGCTGTACAGACCTCATTGAATTCCAAGTCCACTTCGTGATTGAACTTATAATAGTTTTCCTCCTTTTCCCTGAAAGGCTTAAAGAAATATTCCTTTAGCAAACCGGCCATTTCATCGTTGAGCGAAAAAGGCTCTGCGGACAAAAAAGCGGATTCGTTTTTACTTTTATTGCCTACACGGTGAAGCGAAATGCTTTCGATCTGGGCGGAATATAGGTTTAGCATTTTTAGGTAAAGTGTTAAGGGTTAAAACTTAGGTGAAGCGTTCTTTTAATTCCAGTTTTCGTCAAAGTCCATATCGTCGTACCTATCTAGGAGATCGTCAAAATCACCTTCATCATCGCTGGGCTTTGCCTCAAACTGCTTTTCTGGAGGGGCATCGGGCAGTTCACCAAAGGTGAACAGCAGGTTCGGGTATACCTTGCCATCTTCTTTGTCAACAATATCGGCCAATTCCACAAAAAAGGTCCACATGCTAAAAAAGTCGTACACATAGATCATTTTTGGATTGTCCTCCGTTAAAACATCGTCAAGGGATGTTTCGTTCATCAATCGGATATCGGAACCGCTCTCGCTCATGTCAAAGAGGGCAATTTCCTCATCTTGGTTCCATTCTTCATCACAGGTGTAAAAGGAGGCCATTTCACTCCCTTCAAAACCAAAAGCTTGGGTTATGGCATTGTGGAAATCCTCCAAATTACTTTGGTCTTCAATTTCGATATCGCGAAAGATATCTTCCTCAGCATCAAGTATTATCCTGATTTTATAAATCATCCATAAAATTTTAGAGTGGGCACAAAGGTACAATAATAGACCTTATTTGGCGAACCTATGCAAAGTAAAAGTCATAGCTGCCAAAAGGAAAAATGCACCGATTTGATGCGCAATTCCCAACCAAAGGGGAACGGCATAAATTAATGTAAACACACCCAATACAAATTGTACAAAAACCAATATCAGCAAGGATTTCAATCCTTTTTCTTGAAGTGGTGTTGTCTGTATTTTTCGTGTTCTGTACCAAATCAACGCAATAAAACCAACTACAGCATAAGCTAGGTATCGGTGTACAAACTGTACCCCGCTTTTCCCTTCATAAAAGTTTTTGATCAGGGGTTGTTGCTCAATGTACACGGTTTCGTGCATCAGTTTGCCTTCGTTCATCAAGGGCCAATGGTTGTGTATAAAACCTGCGTCCAAACCTGCCACAAAGGCACCCCAGATAATCTGTAACAAGAGGAGGACAAGTCCAACTCGAACCAGGTTCCTGATTTTTATATTGATTTCTTTTTTATTTGGGTAAATGAGATCCAAGGCTACCCACAAACTATAGGCAAAGGTGAGAAATGCGGTGGTCAAGTGAGCCGCCAACCTATAGTGGGATACATCGGGACGGTCCACAAGACCACTTTTTACCATGTACCAACCCAAAAAGCCCTGGAATCCGCCCATAAAGAGCAAAATCAAACATTTTTTTATCGTGGGTCTGTCCAATTTTTTGGTGAACAAAAAGTATAAGAACGGCAAAATGAATACCACGCCGATAAATCTACCTATAACCCTGTGCAGCCATTCCCAGAAGTAGATGTCCTTAAACTCCTCGATTCCGAAGTGATAGTTGAGTTTTTGGTACTCAGGGTATTGTTTGTACAGTTCAAATGCCTCTTGCCATTCCTGCTCGTTCATTGGCGGTATGGTGCCCTGTATCAGTTTATAATCGGAAATGGAAAGTCCGGAATGGGTGAGCCGTGTAATGCCCCCCACCAAAACCATCACAAAAATCAGAAAGCATCCTGTTAACAACCAATACACTACATATTTGTTCTTTTTCATTCGGAGTGGACTTTTAGATTCATTTTTTTGCCTTTTTCCAACATAAAATGGTAGGCGGCTTCATACTCGTTGGGAATTTCTCCCTCTAGAATGGCTTCTTTGATGGCGTCTTTTATAATTCCAATTTCTTTTGAGGGCTTTAGGTTGAAGGTTTTCATAATCTCTTCACCAGAAACGGGCGGTTGAAAGTTTCGGATGTGGTCCCTTTCCTCTACTTCGACTATTTTTTGACGGACTATCTTAAAATTGTTCTTGTACTTTTTCTGTTTACGCGGGTTCTTGGTTGTAATGTCGGCCTCGCACAAAGTCATCAGATCTTCCACAGAATCGCCCGCATCAAAAACCAATCGCCTTACGGCGGAATCGGTTACATGGTCCTCGGATAGTATGATGGGCCTTGAACTCATCAACACCATTTTTTGAACGAACTTCATTTTCTCGTTCAAAGGCATTCGCAACCTTTTAAAGAGTTTGTATACCATTTTTGCCCCCACGAATTCGTGTGCATGAAAGGTCCAACCAATTTTTTCATGGAATTTTTTTGTGGGCGCCTTTCCGATGTCGTGCAACAATGCGGCCCAGCGCAACCAAAGGTTGTCGGTGGTTTCAGCAATATTGTCCACCACCTCCAAGGTATGCCAAAAGTTGTCCTTGTGGCGTTGTCCTTCCTTTTCCTCTATTCCCTGTAGAGCCGTCAATTCAGGTAGGATCAATGGAAGAAGTTCTGTTTGGTGCATCAATTTGAAACCCACGGAGGGCTTGGAGCTCATCAAAATTTTGTGGAGTTCGTCCACGATACGTTCCTTGGAAACTATTTTGATGCGGTCTTTGTTTTCCGTAATGGCCCGGAGCGATTGCAGTTCAATGGTAAAATGCAGTTGTGTGGCAAATCGAACGGCCCGCATCATCCGTAAGGGATCATCGGAATAAGTAATGCCGGGCTCCAAAGGTGTCCGGATAATTTTTCGGTCCAAATCGGCCAAACCGTCAAAAGGATCCAAAAGCTCCCCAAAATTGGATTCATTTAAAGCCAAGGCCATGGCATTTATGGTGAAATCGCGACGGTTTTGGTCATCTTCCAAGGTGCCATCTTCCACAATGGGTTTTCGGCTATCGCGATTATAACTTTCTTTTCGGGCACCCACAAATTCAAGCTCCAAATCCTTGTGCTTGATCATGGCGGTGCCAAAATTCTTGAACACGGAAATTTCTGGTTTGCCCTTCAGTTTGGAGGCCACCTTTTTGGCAAGTTCTATTCCACTGCCAATGGCGACAATGTCTATGTCCTTTGGGGTGTTTCGTTTTAAAAAGTAATCACGCACAAACCCGCCGATTACATAAGAATCCACTCCCAGCTCGTCCGAAGCTTCGCCAATAAGTTTAAAAATAGGATGTTGTATTGCCTTTGTATGGAATTCCTTCGCCATTATTATTCCCGAATAACCTTCACCTGTCCGTCTGTACTCAATTTAATGATGGAGGATGGGGAAGGGTTTATATTTTCATCGGGCAAATTTACCACATAGTCCACTCCTTTTAAAATTTCTTCATCAATATCCTTGAATTGTTTTGGGGTAGGATTCCCCGAAATATTGGCGGATGTGGAAACTATCGGTTTTCTGAATTTATTGATGAGATATTGGCAGAATTTATCGGAAGCCACCCGGATAGCCAATGTATTATCTTTAGCTATCAGATTGCCGGCAATGCCGATGGGATTGTCAAACACAATGGTGGTGGGTTTTGTGGCCAAGTCCATAATATCGTAGGCCACATCGGGCACTTCCTTAACATGGCGCTCCAGCATAGCCTGGTTGGCCACCAAACAGATGAGGGCTTTGGTATCTTCCCTTTTTTTGAGGGCGTATACTTTTTTAACGGCTTCGGGGTTGGTGGCATCGCAGCCTATGCCCCAGACCGTATCGGTAGGGTAGAGGATGAGCCCGCCTTCTTGCAGTATTTTATTGCAGTTGTTGATTTCTTCAATCAATGTTCTCGAATTTTAGATTAAAATGGTTGGTTAAGGCCATCCATTGTGTCCTGTTTTTGTCCATTCCAATATTCCCTTTTTTCAAGGAAACCTTTTGTGAACCCCAAATTGGGATGGGGTCTTTTCCGGTATTTCCGGCTTGTATTGAAACAGTATTTCTTAAAAGTCCCATGGCCTTAAACCATAGATCATCGGCATGTGGAACAAGCTTTAAGAATAGGTCTTTGTCAAAAACCTGTTCATGCATGGTGTTGGGTGGGTAAAAAGTACCCCCAGCACCAATGGGCAATGTTAATTCAGGGTTTTCACAGCCCGATCCACTCGGTTTCCATTGCCTGTACGGGAGCGGTTCCCCTGATTCATCATAAGCAATGCACCGGGTTTGATTGGCAATGATTTTATCTGGATGCCCTTGATGGGCTTCATACAGTTTTGAAAGCCAGTTTTTCCGGTACATCATATCATCATCACAAGTGATGATGGCTTTTTTTGGATAATGCTTAAGAGGTTCTACAAGTTTTCTATGTGAACTGTAATAGTCCGTAAATTCAATAGTGAACAAGTCTCCAATCAGCCCATTAAGTTTTTTTGGGATTTTTCCCCTTAAATCATTGTGCAACCAAAGCACGATTTTTTCCGGTAACACATCTTGATCCAGCAAACTCCGAATGGTGAGGTGTACAATGTTTAATCTTGATGGGATTGAAGCCAATGAAACTATTACCGGAACCTGCTTTTTATCGGACGTAAGCTTTTCCTTGGATTGCCAAGCCAACTTAGCTTGATGAAAAAGTGAAACAGGGATTTCTTTGACCTTCATTTTGGAAGTTTAGAATCACAAAATTAAGGATATGAGATAACATTTAATATTTCTATTTTTGCCCAGATGAACCAAAAGGAAATGGAATCACCGAAAATATCAGTAATTGTAAGCACTTATAACGCCGAAGAGTGGCTGAAAAAAGTGCTGTGGGGGTTCAACTGCCAAATTTTCAAGGATTTTGAAGTGGTTGTTGCCGATGATGGTTCCGGTCCCAAAACCAAGGAGTTAGTGGAAGAGATGTCCAAAAGGGTTTTTTACAATATTATCCATGTGTGGCAAGAGGACGATGGGTTCCAAAAGTCAAGAATTCTCAATAAGGCAGTGGAGGCGTGCAATGCCGATTATATTATTATGACAGATGGTGACTGCATTCCACGGGAAGATTTTGTTGAGGTCCACTACATTAACAAAGAACCTGGATACTTTATTTCTGGCGGGTACTATATGCTGCCCATGAACATTTCCAAAATGATTACCCTTGAAGATATTGAAAACCAGCATTGTTTTAATATTCATTGGCTCAAGGAAAAAGGTATTCCAAAGACTTTTAAGAACAACAAACTCACGGCAAATGGAATTGTTTCCAAGTTGTTGAATACTTTCACTCCGACCAATGCCAGCTGGAACGGTCATAATTCATCGGGTTGGAAAAAGGATATTTTAAACGTGAACGGTTTTGACGAACGTATGCAGTACGGTGGGCAGGATCGTGAATTGGGGGAGCGTTTGTTCAATTTTGGGATAAAATCGAAACAGTTACGTTATAGTGCGGTCTGCGTGCACTTAGATCATAAAAGGGGATATAAAACACCTGAATCCATTGCCAAGAACCAAGCCATTAGAAAGGAGACCAAATCCAATAAAATGGTTTGGACCCACTATGGCATTACCAAATAATAGGCAAGCTCGTTCTTTTTTTCCAATCGTTTTAACGTTTTGAACCTTTCAAGGACACCAAGGGCGTTCAAGTAACAAATGGTCCATCCTTTTTTGCCATCCAAAAATCCGAGGCGTAGAATGTAATGGTTGAAGAATTTCCAGATAGGTTTTACTGTCATCAAAAGGTAATTGAAATGCTTTTCCCTGTAAAAGTCTTCTTTGGCCTTTAATCTGCCATACTTGAGCATTTTACCTTTATAGTCTTCATAATCTTTGTAGCAGAAATGAATCAATTTTTCCTTTAGAATGCCAGACTTGCCATCGACAACCAAAGTTTCGTGCACAATTTTTCTATCGGTGAAATGAGCTTTGCTCCTTCGGAACAGTCTATAATTTTTGTCGGTCTGCCATCCGCTAAAATTTAGAGGCTCGTTTTGGAACATAAACTTTCTATAAAACCAATATGCTTCTTGGGCATTTGGGCTGTTTATGGTGTCGATAATTTCTTTTTGAAGACTCTCTGTAACCACCTCGTCCGCATCCAAAAACAAGACCCAATCATTTGTCGCCTGTTTAAGTGTGAACGATTTTTGGGCCGTAAAATTTTCAAAAGGGTTTTGAATCACCTTTACTTTGGGATGGTCCAAAAGATACTCGTAAGTACCATCGGTACTGTAGGAATCAACCACTAAAATTTCATCGGCAAAGGAAACGGAGTCGATACATTTTTCAATGTATCCCATTTCATTGTAGGTGATCACAAGTGCTGATATTTTTTGCCTTGGGGTGCTCAATTCAGCCATAATTTATTGGTGTGGTGTTTAATTTGTACAAAGCTATAACAAAAAATCAGCGAAAAAATTGTTTGAACGTTTCTTTTTCTTACAAAGAATCGGCCCCTCAATTTCCCTGCTTACTTTCCGCTAAAACAATAATTTGGGCAAATTCATTCATTGTTTAGACGGGATTCAGGGCCAAGAGTTGCGTGTTGAATTAAGATTTTTCGATAAATAGTTTTCTTGTTTTGCTAAGGGCCGCACCTATTACCTGATGCATATCGTAATATTTATATTCAGCCAGTCGTCCCCCAAAAATGGTGGTCTCTTTCTTTGCCATTTCTTGATATGCTTTGAAAATTTTGGTATTCTTGATGTCGTTAATGGGATAGTACGGTTCTTTATCCGATGAGGCTTCCAAGGGGTATTCTTTTGTGATCACCGTAGCCTTTTGATTGCCAAATTCAAAATGTTTGTGCTCTATGATCCTTGTAAATGGAATTTTTGCTTCGGTATAGTTTACGACTGCATTTCCTTGGTAATTGGATTGATTCAGTACTTGATGTTCAAAATCCAAGCCTCGATACTCGAGTTTGCCATGACAGTAATCAAAATACTCGTCTATTTTCCCTGTAAACACTACCTGCCGGGCCAATTCGGTCAAACATCCTTTTTCCTTAAAGAAGTCCACATTTGTCCTGCACTCTACATTTTTCAATAGACCTTCGGTAAGTTTATTGTACCCTCCAGAGGGTATGCCTTGGTAAGCATCGTTAAAATAGTTGTTGTCAAATGTAAACCTTAAGGGTAATCTTTTAATGATGAAAGCAGGAAGTTCTGTCGCCTTTCGTCCCCATTGTTTTTCAGTATATCCCTTTATCAATTTTGTATAAATATCCTCCCCGACCAATGATAATGCTTGCTCTTCAAGGTTGGAAGGTTTGATTTTCCTGTACTTGCTGGTTTGTTCCTCAAGAACCGTCTTGGCTTCATCAGGTGTTTTTGTTCCCCAAAGTTGGTAAAAAGTGTTCATGTTGAAGGGTAGATTGTATAACTTTCCTTGAAAGTTTGCCAATGGGGAGTTGGTATACCGGTTGAAAGGGACAAAACTGTTCACATAGTCCCAAAATAGGCTTGTCGTTGGTGTGAAAAATATGGGCGCCGTATTTATGTACGTTGACTCCTTCGATTTCCTCGCAGTAGGTATTTCCACCAAGGTGGTTTCTTTTATCGATCACCAGACATTTTTTGCCGTGTTTGGTTGCCTCGTGGGCAAAAACTGCGCCGTAGAGTCCTGCACCAACAATTAAATAATCATATTTGTGACTGTTTTTCATCAGGTCGGTGTTTTAATAGCTTTAACAAATGGTTGGCCGCAATTTATGGATTAGCTGCTTAAAAAGAATATTTTTGAAAAAAAACGCGTACCATGCAAAACACTGGCCTGTTCTATATTTCCCGAAACTATAAGTTTTCCAAAAATGCCGCATCCAAGCCCAAAATGGATTGTGAAGGCGTCTTGTCCCAAATGGGGTTCAAAAACTTGGGGCTCAAGCAAAGCAATCATCCAAGTTCGGCCCTTGGGGCCCTTATTAGTTTTTTTGGAATTACCAAAGGATTGATTTTATTGCCCTTTTCATCCATTCTGTGCATGCAGTACCCGCTCAGCAAGTTTTTCAATTACAAGATCGGGATTGCCAAGCTCAAGGGCTGTAAAATCATTTTGATCGTCCATGATGTAAAGACCCTCATGGGTAAGAGCAAGTATGTGAAAAAGGAAATGAAACGCTTCAATAAAGCCGATGTTCTGATATTGCACAATGAGGTCATGATGGAGTGGTTTGTTGAAAATGGCTATAAGGGCAAAATGGTGCCGCTCTACCTGTTTGACTATTTATTGGCCAGGGGGCAGAAGTTACCCCAAATGCCAGGTAGCTTTGGAAGGGATGTAGTTTTTGCAGGTGGATTGGGTATGGAAAAAAGTGCATTTCTTTACAAGGCGGATGAGTTGGAAGGAACAGATTTTATACTGAGGCTTTATGGGAATGGTTATCAAAAGGAAAAAGTAAGAACCAGTTCCATATTGGATTATCAAGGAGTTTTTGCTCCAGATGAGGTATTGAACAAATTAAAAGGAAATTTTGGTTTGGTGTGGAACGGAAATGCTATTAAAGAATGCGATGGAGCCTTTGGTAAATACATCCAATACAACAATCCACATAAAACCTCATTGTATTTGTTGGCGGGATTGCCTGTTATTGTTTGGGATAAGGCAGCGGTGGCGGAGCTAATCGAAGAAGAAAAAATAGGCTTTACTATTTCATCTTTGGATGAATTATCTAAAAAATTGAACAGTATTGACGCGGAGAGCTATTCAAAAATGATTTCCAATGTAAAGACAATAAGGGGAAAAATCACCAACGGCCACTGTTAAAAAGTGGCCGTTGGTAATGCTTTGGAACAGTTGAACAAGTAGTTAAACCGCTACATTGTGCTCACGAAGGGCATTGTTCAACGAAGTTTTCTTATCCGTACTTTCCTTTCTTTTACCAATGATCAAGGCACAGGGTACCTGATAGTCACCGGCAGGGAAATTTTTGGTATAGCTGCCGGGAATGACGACCGATCTGGCCGGAACCCTTCCTTTCAATTCGACAGGTTTGTCTCCGGTAACGTCGATTATTTTGGTTGAAGCTGTCAAAACCACATTGGCACCCAAAACGGCCTCTTTTTCAACACGCACCCCTTCCACAACAATACATCTAGATCCGATAAAGGCATTGTCTTCAATAATTACGGGAGCCGCTTGCAAAGGTTCCAATACACCTCCGATACCAACACCGCCACTCAAATGGACGTTTTTACCAATTTGGGCACAACTTCCCACCGTGGCCCAAGTATCCACCATGGACCCTTCGTCCACATAAGCGCCAATGTTTACATAACTGGGCATTAAAATGGTTCCTTTGGAAATATAGGCCCCGTGCCTGGCAACGGCATGTGGAACTACACGGACACCCTTTTCTTTGTATCCTTTTTTTAGTGGAATTTTGTCATGATATTCAAAAATGCCAGCTTCTAAAACTTCCATTTTTTGGATGGGGAAATAAAGCACCACCGCTTTTTTCACCCATTCGTTGATCTGCCAACCATTTTCCGTTGGTTCAGCGCATCGCAACTCACCCGCATCGATCAGGTCTATTACTTCACGTATGGCGACTTGAGTTTTTTCATCTTCCAACAAGGCTCTATTGTCCCACGCTTTTTCAATCAGCGTTCTTAATCCTGTCATTTTTCTTAAAGTTTTGACAAAGATAAGCCCCATGGCAGAATTATGGTTCCCATTTTTAAGCGCATAACATTTTTAAGGTTATTTTTGCCAAAAAAATATTTTGGCTAGAATTTTGGCTTTGGATTTTGGAAAGGTGCGGACGGGAATAGCGGTTACCGATGAACTTCAGCTCATTGCTTCTGGTTTGACCACCGTTGAAACCAAAGGTTTGTTGACGTTTTTGGCGGAGTATACGCAAAAGGAATCGGTAGAACGTTTTGTAGTAGGTTTGCCCAAACAAATGGACAATACCGCATCCGAGTCCGAAGAGCTTATCCAAGGATTTTTAAACAAACTAAAAACCAAGTTTCCATCCATTCCCGTGGAACGCCAAGACGAGCGATTCACCTCCAAAATGGCGGTACAGTCCATGCTGGACAGCGGAATGAAAAAGAAAAAAAGAAGGGACAAGGCCCTAGTCGATGAAATAAGTGCCACGCTCATATTGCAGGCCTACTTAAACAGATTTTGATTTATGATTTTACCCATAGTAGCCTACGGAGACCCCGTGTTGCGAAAAAAGGCAAAGGATATTACATCGGAATATCCAAAACTGGATGAACTGATAACAAACATGTGGGAGACCATGTACAATGCCCATGGCGTTGGTTTGGCCGCCCCGCAGGTGGGACTTCCCATCAGAATGTTCATGGTTGACACCACACCTTTTGCGGATGATGAGGGGTTGACCAAGGAAGAGCAAGAACAGCTGGATGGTTTCAAGAAAGTATTCATCAACGCCAAAATTGAAGAGGAAAGTGGTAAGGAGTGGGACTTTAACGAAGGTTGTTTAAGTATTCCCGATATCCGTGAAGATGTAAAACGCAAGCCCGAGATCACCATAAGTTACTTGGATGAAGACTTTAAACCTCATACCGAAACTTTTGACGGCCTATTGGCCCGGGTGATTCAGCACGAATACGATCATATTGAAGGAATTTTGTTCACAGATAAGCTTTCAACGCTTAGAAAACGTCTTTTAAAAAGTCGATTGGAGAAAATTTCCAAAGGAAAAATAGATGTGGATTACAGAATGAGGTTTCCCAAAATCAAAAAAGGACGTTAAAAAAATCGCTGTTTGCAATAAAAACATATTTTTGCGCCCATAAATTACTATTTGAATGGCATTAGACAAGATTTTATCTATTGGAGGTAAACCGGGACTTTACAAATTATTGACACAAACCCGGGGCGGATTTGTTGGCGAATCCCTTTTGGATGGCAAACGTGTAACCGTTGGTTTAAGAAGCAATGTAAGCGTGTTGTCCGAAATAGCCATTTATACCTTGGAGGAGGAAATTCCTTTGAAAGAGGTCTTTCAAAAAATCAAGGAGAAAGAAGAAGGCAAAAAAACCTCCATTAGTCACAAGGCCGATAAAATAGAATTGGAAGAGTATTTCTTTGAAGTGCTTCCCAATTATGATGAGGATCGAGTGTACGCTAGCGATATCAAAAAAATTGTACAGTGGTACAACATCCTTCTCGACAACAATATCACTGATTTTGTTGAAGACGAAAAGGATGCTGAAGAACCTACTGTTCCTGCCTCAGAAGAGGAAGAATAAACACTATTCCTTTTTCCAATCCACCAATTTTGATGGGTAGTAATTGATTTGCATGGCTTCCAAATAGGGAACTTGTGCGGCAAGGCGCTCTTTGTAATCTTCCCAATTTAAGTGTTCTTTGGGAGACCACCCCAATTCGGCATAACCAATTATTCGTGGGAAGGCCAAATATTCCAATTCGGTACCGTTGCTTATGGTTTCCGACCATAGCGGGGCTTCGATTCCAAGAATGTTCCCTTTACCAAGTCCTTCGGCATAGGTTTCTGGATTCCATTTATAGCCCACATCAACAGGTATATACCCGGCCCATTTTAAGCCATATTCGGAGATGGAGTCGTATTTCATGTCCAAATAAGCCTTTTTTGCAGGGGAAATAATAATTTTAGAACCATTTTCAGCTGCGTTCAAGGCATTTTCAGCATTGTTCCATAATTGAACTACCGAACTAGGGGCAATATCTGCCTGTGCAATTTCGTCCCAACCGATCATTCTTTTGTTGTGCTTTTGTACAATTTTTTCCACTTTTTCCACAAAAAGAATGTAATCATCCTTTTTGGTCACGTGGCTTTCATCACCCCCAATATGAAAGTATGGACCAGGTGACATGGATGCGATTTCGCCGATTACATCATCCAAAAAGCTGTAAACGGTATCTTTTTTGGCATCAAAAGAGCTGTAGCCTACTTTCATGTCGGTTCGTACCCGAGGTGTCTCTGCTCCGGCATAGTGTAAAAAAGGATAGCTCAACGATGCTGCATTGGTATGCCCTGGCATATCTATTTCGGGAACAATCGTAATATGTCTGTCCGCAGCGTATGCCACAAGGTCTTTGTATTGTTCTTGTGTGTAAAAACCACCTTCACCACCGCCCACTTCGCTGGCACCGCCTACCTCGGTCAGTTTGGGCCAAGATTTTATCTCGATGCGCCACCCTTGGTCGTCCGTTAAGTGCAAATGCAGTGTGTTAAATTTGTAGTAAGCCAGGGCATCAATGTATTTTTTGACTTCCTCAACCGTGAAAAAATGTCTGGCAACATCCAGCATGGAGCTACGGTAACCAAATTTTGGGGCATCCATTATCTTGCCCGAAGGAATTACCCACATGGGGCGGTCCGTCAAAGTATCATTACTTTTTTCCGGAATGAGTTGGCGAAGCGTCTGAACACCCCTAAAAGCCCCAGCAGCGGTTTTGGCATTCAAAATAATGGAATCATTTTTGATGTAGAGCTGATAGGCTTCCGGACTTTCCAAATCAACGCTATCCGATTGGTTGATGTAGATCAATCGTTCTAATTTTTCCCCGTTTGATGCATTTACCGCAACATCAAGCCCTGTTTTGGATTTAATGTTATCGGATAAAAACCTGCCCACTTTCTCAAATTCCGGGTCTGTGGTCGAGGTGTAAATCGCAGTTCCCGCATCCAGTCCAAAGGCACTACCTGTTGGAATGGTTTTAATGGGTTTTGGAATCAACGGAGCTTTCGCAAGGTCTATTTTTGGAAAATTGATTTCCTTTTTTTCGGTTTGGCAAGCTGTCATGCAGATAACTGCAACGAACAGCAAAATTGATCTGTAAATCACGTTTGTTTGGTTTTAGTCTATGTAATTTTTGATAACATCGTACCAGATGTCATATCCTTTATCGTTCATGTGAAGTCCATCTTCAATAAAGATGTCTTGTTTTACTTTTCTTTTATTTAGCATCGGATACCAAACGTCAACAAAATCTATCCCATCGGTTTTTGATGCCAATCGGTCCAATTTTCGGTTTAGACGACGGTACCTACCTCTGTATTTCCATCGAGAGATACTCGGTTTGGCCGATATCAATACAATCTCCATGTTTGGATTTTCCAGTTGTAGCTTGTCAAGGATGCCTTCGGCAGTTTTTACTATTTTTCGAGGTCTCTTCTTGGCAAAAATATCGTTGTCACCTTCATAAATAAATACTTTTACGGGCCTATAGTCCAAAATCAATTCATCAAGATAAAGCCCAAGATCGGAAAATTGGGAACCACCAAAGCCTGTGTTCAGCACTTGATGTTCCGGAAACCTTTTCTGTATATCTGTCCAAAACCGGATACTGGAACTTCCCGTAAAAACAATGGTCGGCTTGGAAGGATCCCAAAGGGAATCATTTTTTTGCTGAATTGACCTAACCTCATTTTTAAAAGGATCATCGTTTTGCCCAATGGCCATTAACGGTACCAAGAGCAATGCAATAAAAAAATGTTTCATTCTACAGGATTTTGCCTAAAAACGACGTTGAAGATAGTAATATTTTTCCGTAACAATGCTTTGTTGAAAAATACACGAATACTTTTCATAAGTAACTTTTGAAGTTGGGTTTTCTAAAGTGGGTACTTCGTATTTTTGGTCAAAATAGAAAGCAATGAACACAAGATCGGAGCAGTTGGCTGCTTTTGACCGTCTGTTGACCATAATGGATGAACTGCGCGAGCAATGCCCGTGGGACAGAAAGCAGACCATGCAGACGCTTCGCCATTTAACCATTGAGGAAACCTACGAATTGGGCGATGCCATTCTCGACAATGATTTGGAAGAGGTGAAGAAAGAACTGGGCGATATTTTATTGCATATCGTTTTTTACGCCAAAATAGGTTCCGAAACACAGGATTTTGATATTGCCGATGTGGCCAACGGCATCTGTGATAAATTGATTAATCGACACCCGCACATTTATGGCGATGTAAAAGTGGAGAATGAGGAGGATGTGAAGCAGAATTGGGAAAATATCAAATTAAAAGAAGGTAAAAAGAGCGTGCTGGAAGGCGTTCCCAATGGTTTGCCCTCCTTGGTGAAGGCCAATAGGATCCAAGACAAGGTAGCCGGTGTGGGATTTGATTGGGAAGAGCCCGAGCAGGTTTTTGAAAAGCTGAAAGAGGAGTTGGGGGAGCTTCAAGAAGAGGTGGCGGCCAACAATGCCGATAAAATGGAGTCCGAATTTGGCGATGTGCTTTTTTCGATGGTGAATTATGCCCGTTTCCTAAAAATCAATCCGGATAATGCATTGGAGCGGACCAATAAAAAATTCATCAAACGCTTTCAATATTTGGAGGGAAAAGCCAAGGAAGCAGGAAAGTCCATAAAGGACATGACCTTGGCCGAAATGGACGTTTACTGGGAAGAGGCGAAGCAGTTGTGAGATTTATTCATTCCCTAACATTTCAACCGACCAAGATTGTCATCAATCTACCTATATTTGCCATCCTTTTTTAAATATCCGCTGTGTTTCAAAACTACACCAAAGAATTCGCCTATAACCTAAAACTGTCCTATCCCGTTATTTTGGGAATGTTGGGGCACACTTTTGTGGCCTTTGCAGACAACATTATGGTAGGGCAATTGGGAACTGCTGAACTGGCAGCGGTCTCCTTGGGCAATAGTTTTGTGTTCATTGCCATGTCGCTCGGTATTGGTTTTTCCACTGCCATCACTCCTTTGGTGGCCGAAGCGGACGGGGCAAAGGACCAAGCAGCGGGCAAAAGTGCCTTAAAACACGGTTTGGTGCTTTGTACCGTACTGGGTTTATCCCTGTTTGGACTCATCCAAGTTTCCAAACCCTTGATACACCATATGGAACAGCCCCCAGAAGTGGTGGAACTCGCTTTGCCCTATTTGGATTTGGTGGCATTTTCGTTGGTGCCCTTGATCATATTTCAAGCCTTTAAACAATTTTCGGACGGTCTATCGCAGACCAAATACCCTATGTACACCACCATTGTGGCCAATGTGGTAAACATCACCCTGAACTATTTACTCATTTTTGGTGCCTTGGGCTTTCCTAAAATGGGAATTGTCGGGGCAGCGGTAGGTACTTTGGCATCTCGCGTGATTATGGTGGCCTTTATCTGGTATTTGCTAAAACGCAAGGAGAAATTTAAACCCTACGTGACCCATTTCAATTTTAGAAAGATTGAAAAGAAGGTAATGAACAAAATCATCAGTCTTGGTTTTCCATCCGCTTTACAAATGTTTTTTGAAGTGGCCATTTTTACGGCGGCCATTTGGTTGAGCGGTGTGTTGGGAAAGAATGCCCAAGCGGCCAACCAGATTGCCTTGAATTTGAGCAGTATGACCTTTATGGTGGGCATGGGCCTCGGTGTGGCTGCCATAGTACGGGTCGGAAATCAGAAAGGGCTCAGAAATCATAAAGAGTTGAAGCGAATCGCGGAATCCGTGTTTTTCTTGACGCTTTTGGTGGAAATAGCTTTCGCTGTGATTTTCTTATTGGGGAGACATTGGTTGCCGACCATTTATTTGGACGTGGACGACATTGCCAACCAAGCCGATAATTCAGCAGTGATCGTTATTGCGGCAAAACTATTGTTGGTGGCCGCCTTTTTTCAGATCTCTGATGGACTACAGGTGGTGGTTTTGGGGGCATTACGTGGTTTACAGGATGTGAAGATACCTACGCTCATCACTTTTGTAGCCTATTGGTTGATCGGTTTTCCAATCAGTTACTACTTGGGGCTGCACACCAGTTTGCAGAGCACGGGAATTTGGATAGGATTGTTGTCGGGGCTTACGGCATCGGCCGTAATGTTGTATCTTCGATTTAATTTTTTGACCAAGAAATTGATTGAAAACTAAATGATTGGTTCGGCTAAACCGCAAATTTTTATGATTTGAACTGGAATTGTCACGTCGAGCGCAGTCGAGAAGTTGTCGATAGTCCCTTCGACTGCGTTCAGGGTGACAAGAAAAACAACACATATCATATATTTAAGCAAGTAACAGAAAACAAAACATTCTATTTTTGGAACCCAACTCATAGATATGGAACTACCTAAATTTTTATTGGCCGACAATACGGACCATCCCGATGCCATTTTTATCGTTCATACCGAATACCCACGTTTTATCATCAATCTGGAAAATGATGAAGTGGAATGGATGGAAGAATTCTCCAAAGAGGATGAGGCGGATTTAATGGAAGAGGCCGAAAGCTTGATCGAAGCCGCTACGGCCTTTTACGATAGGGAAGTCTCCAGATACGACGATTGATGATCGAACAGTTACTGCAATACGATAAAGAATTGTTTTTGTTCCTCAACGGATTGGGGACCGAAACTTGGGACGGCTTTTGGATGTTTATGACCACCACCAGAAATTCAGCTCCGCTTTATCTGTTACTACTTTACTTATCCTATCGAACTTTTGGTTGGAAGGGAACCGGGATAATTTTGGTGTCCATCGCTTTGCTGATTACCTGTACCGACCAATTGTCCAATTTCTTTAAATACGGCGTTGGTAGATTGCGACCTTGCCACGAACCCGAAGTAAGTAGCCTGATGCGCTTGGTAAAAAGCTATTGTGGCGGGCAATTCGGGTATTTTTCAGCCCACGCGGCCAACTCCTTTGGCCCAGCTGTTTTCTTTGCCGTTATGTTCAAGAACAAGGTAAAATACATGGCTTGGGTATTGATGCTTTGGGCATGCATTGTAGCCTACAGTCGAATTTACATTGGTGTACACTATCCCTTGGATGTGGTTTCGGGAGCCTTGGTAGGTTCGCTTTTCGGATGGTTGTGGGCCAAGTTGGCTATATTTGCTTTCCAAAAAACAGGGGTATGATATCAACCGCCAGATACTGGTTTTATATTGCGCTGATTGTGATGGTGTACATCATAGGAATGTTCGTCACCCTGCTCGAGAACGATTCGGCCCAATTTGCAGTTATGGCCATGCGAATGGTTCAGGAAAACGATTTTCTAAGCCTGTTCAAGGGTCCCGAAGAGTATCTCGATAAGCCGCATATGCATTATTGGCTGGCCGCCATTTCCTATAAAATATTTGGCATTCACGATTGGGCATATCGCATTCCCGGTATATTGTCCACTTTATTGGGCGCCTACAGTTGCTACGGTCTCGGAAAATTGCTTTACAATAAGGACGTGGGTAGGTTTGCCTCATTGATTTTTATGACGGCCCAAACCATGGTCCTGGCCAATATTGATGTGCGTACCGATGCTGTTTTGACCGGATTCACGATCTTTTCCATTTGGCAATTGGCCAAGTATATTGAGCAAAACACCTTGAAAAGTATCGCTCTGGGTGCTTTTGGGGCGGGAATGGCCTTTTCCACCAAAGGTCAGATTGCTTTGGTAGTGATTGGGATTTCGATACTGTGCCACTTGACCTATACCCGAAAATGGCAGCAATTGCTCAATTGGAAAGTTTTGGTGGCGATTTTGGTGTTTGGTGCCACCATTGCCCCGATGTTGTACGCCTATTACCATCAATTTGATTTGCATCCCGAGAAAGTAATCAGGGGAAAAGACAACCGTAGCGGTATCTTCTTTATTTTTTGGGAACAGAGTTTTGAACGCATGAGTGGTGAAGGGGTTGGGAAGAACAGTAGTGATTTCTTCTTTTTCTTCCACACCTTTTTATGGGTGTTCCTGCCGTGGACGGTTCTCGCATTGATCGGTTATTGGACCAAACTGAAAATCTTTTGGGAAACCAAGTTCGCCTACAGGCCCAACTTGGAGTTTTTGACCGTTGGAGGGATTTCCATTTTGTTCCTGCTCATCAGTTTTGCGCAGTTTAAATTGCCGCACTACATGAACATTTTAATGCCTTTGTATGCGATCCTATCGGCGGCATTCCTGTATATGTTGCATCAAAAGGAAAAATTGAGGATGGCCAAGGTAATTTTGGGCATCCAATACTTCATATTGGGTCTAGTGGCGGTCTTTACCGTTTTGGTGAGTTTTTATGTATTTAAATTCGTGCGTTGGTACAGTTATTTGTTCTTGCTGACGGCCCTTGCATTGGTGACTTGTTTCATTTTGAAAAAAGAAGCGCCGTACACAAAAATTGTAAGTGTTGCCATTTTTAGTTCGGTGTTGTTAAATGGCTTGATGAATGCCCATTTTTACCCAAAACTGCTCGAATACCAGGGGGGGTCCACCATGGCGGAGCAGGTAAAGCAGAACAACATTCCCGTCGATAGCATTTATAAGATTTCGGAAAAATATTCGTGGTCGTTTGATTTTTATAACAGGAAACCCGTACAAATAAGTTCGCTCTCGGAAATAGCGGAGAAAAATGATGTTTGGGTGTATGCCACGGACAAAGAATTGAAGCAATTAGAGAAAAAAGGAATTGTTTGGGACAATCAAATTACGGTGGACCAATTCCGGATTACCCGACTTCAAATCAAATTCTTGAATCCCGATACGCGAGAAGAAAAATTGAACAAAATGCATTTGGTGCATTTGAACTAATCTACTGAATCCAGTCTTGGCTTTTTAAAGTGATAGATTACTCCGAAAAGTGAGGTGAGTGCCGTTATCAAAAAGAAGGTAAAACTGATACCGATGGAAGTGCTGGCATCCAGCCCCAACCACTCTGCACCGTACAAAAAAGTGACTTCTCGACTTCCTATTCCGCCAATGGTCAAAGGTATCACGGAGACAATCGAAGAAACTAAGAACACAAAGAGGTATTCAATAGTGTCCATGCTAACGGACAAGGACTTCAAAATACATAATACGCTGATTAATTGTGCCAGTTGCACCAAGGCCGAAAACCCTAGGGATTTCCAAAATACGGGCAGGGTAGTGATGAAGAATATTTTGTTCACGAACCAGAAAGCGATTACACTTAAGGGAATGGCCGCAGTTACCAACCAATAAAAGCTTTGAAAAAATACATTTTTTGCCAAGAGGGCAAGCACACAAGCATACACAAAAAGCAAAAGCATACCGCTTAAACGGTCCAAGAGTAAGCTGGAGACTACTTTCTTGGTACCTGGTTGATATTCTTTTTGGATGACGTAGCCTTTGTAGGCATCACCGCCAATGCCCCCGGGCAAAAAGAGGTTGTAGAACATTCCCAACAGGTAAAGTTTCAAATTGCTCAACTGGGAAATCTTAGCTCCGATTTGATGGAAATATAAGTTTGTCCTAAAGGCAGCTAAAACTTTGGACAGCACAAAAAACAGCAATGCCAAAAATAAATATAAGGGGTGGCTCTTTTTTAGGGTCTGGAGTACATCCTTCAACTCTATTTTGGTGAAAATAAAGTAGATCAATACTGCGCTAATGATGATTTTTAGGGCAGTGATGCCCTTTTTACGTAGCCTTTCCGTCACCTATGCTGATTTTTTTGATACGATACGGTCTTTTCTGTTGCGATTCGTAGTAGGTACGGATCAAGAGTTCCATCACAATCCCGATGGTAAACAATTGGATGCCACCCACAATGAACATCATCCCGAATATGAGCAATGGTCGGGTGCCGATATCCTGTCCGAAGCCAAGCTTTACGATCAACAAATACACATTGATCAAAACTCCCAAAATAACCAACAATACCCCAAAAATCCCGAAGAGGTGGATGGGACGCTGAAAATATTTTCGGATAAAGAGCAACAGCATCATATCGGCGACCACTTTAAAAACCCGCTCCAGACCGTATTTGGAAACCCCAGCGTGTCTTGCGTGGTGCTTTACGGGAACCTGTTTGATCTGTGCACCTTCCAAATGTGCCAAAAGTGTAATAAAACGGTGCATTTCACCATACAGATTAAGGCTTTTCGCGATGTCCTTGGTGAAAACTTTTAGGGCACAACCGTTGTCTTTAATATCGAGTTTAGTCACCCTGCGCACCAAAAAGTTGGCAATTTTTGATGGTATTTTTTTGACTTGGGAGTCTTTTCTTTTCTGACGGATGCCCGTTACCAAATCATATTCTTCGGTAATGGCATATTCCAACATCTGTGGAATGTCCGAAGGGTCGTTTTGCAGGTCCCCATCCATGGTAATGATGTATTCACCTTCGGCATAATCAATCCCGGCGGCCAAGGCCAAACTTTGACCATAGTTCTTTTTCAGTTCAATCAGATGGACTCTTTTATCGTCCATTTCCTTGACCTTGGTTCGGGTTTTGTCCGTGGAAAAGTCATCCACATACACAATTTGGTAGTTGTACCCCTCAAGACTTTCGTTGATTTTTTGGGTCAAAAGAACCACATTGTCCTCCTCGTTGTACAAAGGAACCACTATGGATAAAAGGGAATCGGTGACGGTGCTCATTCAGTATAAAATCTGTGCAAATTTATTGCTTTTATTTAAAGTTCCTTGGTAATCTTGTCCAATAGGATTTTTGCAGCATAGAACGGTGAAATTTTATTCCCGTCAATAGCTGTCAATAAAGCTGCTTGTTCCTTTTTAAAGGTTTCTTTTTGATGGAAAAATTGTTTGATGTACTCATCCACGGTCTGAAGGAACCAGTTTTTGTTCTGTTGCTTCCGATTTTTTTCAAAAAAACCGTTTTCCTTGGTATGCTCCACAAATTGCTGGACTATTTTCCAGATATCTTCGATGCCGGTATTTTCTAGCGCGGAACATTTCATCACTTTGGGTATCCAACCATTTGCCTTGGGCGGGTATAGGTGCAAGGCCCTTGAAAATTCAGTAACGGCAAGTTTTGCGTGCTCCAAATTACTGCCATCCGCCTTGTTTATGGCTATGGCATCTGCCATTTCCATAATGCCTCTTTTAATACCTTGGAGTTCGTCACCTGCGCCGGATAGTTTTAGCAAAAGGAAAAAATCCACCATACTGTGTACGGCAATCTCACTTTGGCCTACGCCCACGGTTTCCACCAAAATAACATTATAGCCTGCTGCTTCGCAGAGGATGATGCTCTCTCTGGTTTTTCGAGCTACACCGCCCAATGATGTTCCAGAAGGGGAGGGGCGTATAAAGGCATTGGGGTCTTTAGCCAGGGTTTCCATACGGGTTTTATCGCCCAAAATACTTCCCTTGCTCAAGGAACTGGTCGGGTCTACGGCCAAAACGGCCACTTTATCGCCTTGATCGGTCAATATCTTCCCCAAGGTTTCGATAAAGGAGCTTTTGCCCACTCCCGGTACACCTGTTATTCCTAGCCGAATGCTTTTGTTGGGCTGGGTCAAACACTTTTCTATGACCGCATTGGCTTTTTCAAAATGTGCCGGTTTTGTGCTTTCCAATAAAGTAATGGCCTTGGCAAGCATCGCTTTGTTGCCGTCAAAAATACCTTGCGCCAAAACATCGGCAGAGAGTTCTTGTTTTCTGAGTGCCTTGATTTTGGAAACCGTGTTCGAGGGTGTTTTGCTTTTGTCTGCCAAAGGTGCTATTGATCAATTCATCACGAATTTATAAAGATTTTACGGGTTTAGGCCAATCATGATACCAATACAGCTTATCCATTTCACAAAAATTTAATATCTGTTAAGGTGGACTTCCGCATACAAATTGGTACCTTATTCGTTAAATTATCGGTTACCGTGCAGGTGCTGATTTTTACAAACCTATAAACATTTAAAAGATGAAAACTATTTTTGAGGCCAAGGCCACCAATACAGGAGGAAGAGCTGGACATGTAAAGAGTGAAGATGGCGTTTTGGATTTTGACATAAGCATGCCAAATTCAAAAGGAAAACCGGATCCAAAATCGACCAATCCCGAGGAACTCTTTGCTGCAGCTTACTCCACTTGCTACGCTGGTGCGGTAGAAGCTGTTGCCAAAAGCCACGGTGTGGACGACCTTGGAGATTTCAATGTAACCGCGATAGTGGCATTCAATAAAGAGGAGGAAGGCTTTTTCTTGGAAGTAACCTTGGATACGTATTTGCCCACGGTGGATAAGGAAATGGGTGAAACCATTATTAAGGAAGCTCACGAAATGTGCCCTTATAGCAAGGCTACACGCGATAATATTACCGTGCACTTAAATTTATTGATGGACGAATAAAACACCCAACTTAAACAATAATGAGCCCCGCTGAAACCATCAGCGGGGCTTTTTTTGTTAAAAGAGAGCCAAAAACAAACTAATTTGCAACGTTGCATTTTTTGCATCGTCCTTATTAAGGAACAACTAAAAAACCAAACATAGAACCGAGTGCGCTGCATATTGAGCTTGTAGATAAGTGCAAGGCGAACGACCGTCAGGCACAAATGAAACTGTACCGTCAGTATTGCGATGGTATGTTTTGTGTGGCCATGCGATTTGTCAAAAATGCTGAAGATGCAGAGGATATATTACAGGACTCGTTTATAAAGGCTTTTCAGCGTATTGGGCAATTTAAGGGGGATGTAACGTTCGGGGCTTGGTTAAAAAGAATTGTGGTGAACGGCAGTATCGACTTTTTAAAATCGAAACACCAACGTACGGTGGAGTTGAACGAAGATTACTTGCAAATGGCAGAAGAGGATGATTGGTCCGTGGAAGAAGGAATTTCCATTGAACAAGTGAAAGAAGTCATTGAGGAACTGCCACAAAAATATAAATATGTAGTGCAATTGTTCTTGGTAGAGGGATACGATCATTCGGAAATCGCTGAAATTTTGAACATTACAGAAACAGCATCCAGAACCCGATTGTTAAGAGGAAAAGCACAATTGAAAGAAAAATTAAAAGATTTGGCCTATGGCACGTGACCTTAGAAAATTGTTTGAGAAAGAAAGGGAGCAGAAACGCTTTACCATGGAGGATGGGCATGAGGACCGGTTTTTTGCCAAACTGGAAAAGGAACTGCCCAATAACCCTCCAAAGAAAAAGGTGTTCTCCCTTTGGATGCAGATAGCGGCTTCCGTAGTTGTGGTGCTTGGCTTATCCATTTATTATTTTAACAACATTGGCTCCATTGATGTGCCAGAAGGGCAAGTAACGGTTGTTGATCGCAATAATTCAAATGATGGTGACCAGGGTGTGTCACTGGGCGATTTATCACCGGACTTAAAAAAGATTGAAACCTATTACACTACAAATATCAATTTACAGCTATCGGATTTGGATGTTGATCCCCAGAACAAGGAACTTATGGACAGCTATATGGAGCGATTGGCCGAGTTGAACAAGGAATACCACAGGCTAAATCAAGAGCTGAACGAATTGGGCCCCAATGACCAAACCATAAACGCACTCATCAAAAACTTACAGTTAAGGCTGCAGTTGTTGCAAAAGTTAAAAACAAAGTTGAATCAATTAAAATCATCAAAAAATGAACAGGAATCATCAAATATTGTTTAGTGGATTGCTCCTTGCCTTGGTCGGGTTTACCGGGCAAGCGCAGGAGAAATCCAAAACTTACAAGGAAAGTTTCAATGTCAATAAGGACACTGAACTTAACATCAACACTAGTTATGCCGATATTCAATTTGAGACATGGGACAAAGATCAAGTGGAAATTACGGCGGTAATCGAACTAGAGGGTGTCGACAAAGAGGAGGCCGATGCTTATTTTGAGCGGGATTTGGTCAAAATTATGGGCAATAGCAAAGAAATTGAGGTAAGTACCGAAGGTGCCGGACCCAATTATGTGTTCGATTTTGAAGGGTTTAATATTGACATCCCCGAGATGCCATCAGTTGCCGAGATTATTGCGAATGTGGAGATTCCGGAACTTCCTGAGTTCACCATCCCGGAAATAAACGTAATGCCGTCCATGCCACCGATGCCTCCCATGCCACCCATTGAGTTTGATTACGATGCCTACAAAAAAGATGGGGACAAATACATGAAGGAGTGGAAAAAAGAGTTCGACAAAACTTTTGATAAGGAATACATAGCCCGTTTTGAAGAATGGGGCAAACGTATGGAGGAGATGGCAGAAGAGCGAGAAGCCAGAAGAGAGGAGATGAAGGAAGAAAGGGATAAGCTCAGAGAAGAGCGTGAAAAGGTGCGTGAGGAGATGCACGAACAGCTCAGACAGCAACGTGAAGAGCTCCGAGCCCAGCAAGCTGAATTAAGAGAGGGGCAGACCGAGCTTAGAAAACAACTTCGCGAAGATGCAAGAACCATCCACGGCAGTCCCAATGTGTTCTATTTCTCTTCCGATGGGAAACATAAAGAGTACAAGGTCAAAAAACGAATCGTTATTAAAATGCCCAAGTACATTAAATTGAACTTGGACGTGAGGCATGGTGAGGTAAAACTGGCCGAAAACACCAAAAACATCAATGCAAGCTTGTCCTACGCAAGCTTGCTTGCCTCTACCATTGATGGTGCCAAAACGGATATTCGGGTGTCGTACTCGCCTGTAGTGGTACAGAACTGGAATTACGGCAGCCTTAGTACGGATTACTCCGATAAGGTCAATTTAAAAGAGGTAAAGGAACTAAAATTGAACTCGGTATCGTCCAACGTGGTGATTGGTAGAATTGCGAACAGGGCAACGGTAACCAATAACTTTGGTGTACTTAGTATTGATGAAGTTTCCGATGGTTTCAGCACCATTGATATTTCCATGGAAAATGGGGAATTGGACTGTAAACTGCCCGAAACGCCTTATACAATCTCCGTTAGCGAGACAACATCCGGATTCCAATATCCAAAAACTTTACAATTGACATCTACGCAAAAAAATGGCGCCAATGTCCATACAGGATATCATATCAATAAAAACGATGGGAAAACCATCAAGATCAACTCCAAATACAGCGAGGTGGTTCTTAAGAACTGATCTTGTTCGATATGTCCCAAGGAACCACCTCGAACTTACTTCAGGCCATTGTTTCTTCACGGCCACAACCTACCTTCCAATTTTAGTGGGCATCTTCTTTTAGGTAGGACTCAAAATTCTTTTTAAAACGATTCAATCTTGGGATTGATACGTTTCTGATATAACTGTTATTTGGATTTCGTTTTTCATAATCCTGATGGTATTCTTCCGCTTTGTAAAACTTTTCAAAAGGTTCCACTTCTGTTACAATAGGGCGATTGCCATAAATATTTTCGGTTTCCAGCTTGTCAATATAGTCTTGAATAATCTTTTTTTCCCTATCGTTTTTATAAAATGCGATGGAACGGTATTGTGCGCCACGGTCAGGTCCTTGCCTGTTTAGGGTGGTTGGGTCGTGAGAACCAAAAAACACTTGGACCAACTGTGTGAAAGAGATTACTTCTGGGTCATAATATACTTCTACCGCCTCCGCATGATGGGTTCTACCATAAGAAACCTGCTCGTAGGTCGGGTTTTTCTCAGAACCGCCAGAATACCCTGAATACACTTCCTTGACTCCCTTAACACTTTCGAAAATGGCTTCCACGCACCAGAAACATCCACTGGCAAAATAGGCGGTCTCGTATTTCTGAAGTTGTCCTGAAATCAATTTGGTCTCCAAATGAGGGTCGGATTCTTTTTGGGCAACTTCTTGTTTGCCCGATTTGTTTTTGGGCTGGCAACTTATGGATGCCAATAATAGCAGCATTAAAAATGGAGTTCTCACGATTTTCATTTTAGTTTCTTGTTTAGTTGCAATAAGGTACCAACAATTACTTGGCCGGCCGTTAAAAAATGTTAATCATTTTTATTGATTGTATTTTCCTACAAAGAAAAGAAAATATACCACAATGTTCTGTAAGGGTTTGGTGCTGCGGGTTTATCGATAAAATGCACATGCGTTCGGTGTGCTGTTTTTAGGGGTAAAAACGTTCGTCGAAGATAAAAAACACTTCATCCGAAAAAAAAATATTCACCGAAAAAAACGGGTTGTTGAGCGATGGAAATCGAGTTGAGCTTGTGCTTGAAAGTAATTTTACATCACAAAACAAACAGAACAATGAAGACAATTTTCACCATCATCGCAGTAACTTTTTTAGGAACTATGGCTTCTGCCCAAGATATTTCCAAAGAGGCCAAAGTGGATGCCCTTACAGTAGGAGTTGAGTTGGATGTAACAATCAACAACACTATTAGAAAGGATAGAAAAATGGTGAGATTGTACAAATTTAAGAACTCTCGAATCAAAAAGGAGCTTTCATTCAAAACCAAAATGAACAGGGCTAAATTGGCATAATCATGATATTGGATATTTTAATACCCTTTACGGTGTTTTTGAGCGTTGCCTTTGTTTTGGCAAGCATAGCCTTTTCCTTCAGGGAAAGAAAATTTATAGAAGTTTAAGTTTATATCAAAATAAGTATTGGTAAGGTCGGTTTTAAACCGGCCTTTTCTTTTGTAAAAACTTTAATCCACAGAGTTGAACTGTTCTATCACCTCTTCAAACTCAATAGTGTAGTGCGTTCCTTTTTTGGAGTAATCCCTACTGATGGAGCCCCTAAGTTGGCGTGCTAGATTGTAAATAAGTTTTAATCCTAAGGAATTGGATGTTTTAGGATTGATTTCTTCCGAATAGCCAACTCCATTATCACCTAGATACATTTTGTAGCGGTTATTCTCCATTTTTTGGACGGAGACATGGATTTCTCCATCATTTCCCTCTGTGATGCCGTATTTTAAGGCATTGGTAATGGTTTCGTTAATGATTAATCCCAAAGGGATTACCGTATCAATGCTCAGTTTGTAATCCGATATGTCCAAGGCAACCTTTACATTTCGGTTGCTTCCTTTTACCGACCTTACCAAATAATCACAAAGTTCCCTTACATAGGGTTCCAATTCTATTTTGGAAAGATAGTCATCTCGTTTATAAAGCATCTCATGGACCATGGCCATGGATACCACACGGTTTTGGCTGCTTTTTATGATACTGCTGATTTTACTGTCATCTATTGCCCTGGATTGCAGGCTCAGAAGACTGGAAACCGTTTGCAGGTTGTTTTTTACTCGATGGTGGACCTCCTTTAACAATGTTTCTTTTTCCTCGATGCGCTCTTGGATTTCGTTTCGGGATTTGTACAGTTTATGGTGTGCTCTCAAGAGGTTTTTACCAAAAACTCCACCCAATAGATATACGGCAAACATAGCACTCAAATAAGCGAACCAATCCCTCGCTTCCACAGGAACGGTATTTTCCGAAATCTTAAAATCCCCTGTATCGTAGAGGAACAAAAGGGTGAGTACCGCTAAATTAAGGATTAGATAGAGTTGACCAAAAACTTTGGTAGTGACATAGCCCGCAAAAACAATTATCGCCAAAACAAAAATAAAGGGACTTTCGATTCCTCCACTGTAAATTGTGATAATGAGCGCCCCCAGCATAGAAAGAATAGAAGTGGAGTTATAGGTAAGCACCAAATTCTTATGCTGTTTGTACAAAAGGGTGTTCAGTAAATTGATGAAGGCATAACCCAAAAAGGTGTAGGGTATGATTCCTCTTATATCCAAAAAGAAAAAACACAACAATCCGAAAACGGCAGCAAAGAAGGATGAATTGTAATTTACCTTAAGTATCAAATCAATCTTGTCTTGTAACCTATATGTATCCTTCCTAGGAATTTTCATATGCTGCGTGTGAATGTTCCTCTGCCACAAAAAAGCTGAAAACGGTGTGGTAGAGTAGCTTAATGGGGTGTTTTACGCTGTAAATCTAACCATGTTTTTGATATAAAAAAAGTGGCAGCTTAATAACTACCACCTTTAAAAGCTTTATTTGAGTTTTTCTAGTCGTTGACCAGAACCCATTCTCCTTTGTCTATCAATGGTTCGGCCTGTTTGTATTTTAACGTTTTGCTTTCCCCGGACATTACATTTTTAATGGTAACCCTTTCGTTTCTGCCAATTTTCGGTTTTTCCCGCACAATGGTTTCTGTTATCTGGGGGCGTTGTCCTTGCGTTTGTCCAGCTGCTCTGTTTTGCGCTGCCAATTCGTCGCTGTTCGGAATTTCCTCTTTTGTGGTCTGAAGTTTTTCCTTTGGTCTGCGAACATTTCTGGCTTCTTGGATTTGAGATGTGTTCTCCGATGGCAATTCTCCTTTGAAAAGGAAGGATATTACTTCTCGGTTTACTTTGTCGATCATTTCCTTGAAAAGTTCAAAAGCTTCAAACTTATAGATCAATAACGGATCTTTTTGCTCGTGAACGGCCAATTGTACGGACTGTTTCAATTCGTCCATTTTGCGTAAGTGCGTTTTCCAGGAATCATCAATAATGGCCAGCGTTATGTTTTTCTCAAAATCGGTGATCAACTGCTTTCCGTTGGTGTTGTAGGCCTTTTCCAGATTGGTCACAACGTTCAAGGATTTGATGCCGTCCGTAAAAGGAACTACAATGCGTTCAAACTTGTTGGACTCGTCTTCATAAACCTTTTTGATGACCTGGAAGGCAACGGTGGCACTACGCTCCATTTTCTGTTTATAGAAATCGTAGGCTTCATCATTGATTTTGTTCGCGATTTGCTGAAAGCTCATTTTCTTGAACTCCGCTTCGCCAATAGGCGAGGTGATCGAGAAGTACTTGATGAGCTCGAACTCAAAGTTCTTGTAATCATCGGCCATTTTATTGGTCTCCGCAATGGCTTCGCAAGTGTCGTAGATCATGTTGGCGATGTCCACCTTTAAGCGTTCACCCTCCAAAGCGTGCCTTCTTCTTTTATAGATTACCTCACGCTGTGCATTCATTACATCATCATACTCCAACAAACGCTTACGGATACCAAAGTTGTTTTCCTCAACCTTTTTCTGGGCACGTTCTATGGATTTGGTCATCATGGAATGCTGGATGACCTCACCATCTTCCAAGCCCATACGGTCCATCATCTTGGCTACACGGTCCGACCCGAACAAACGCATCAGGTTATCTTCCAAAGAAACATAGAACTGTGAACTGCCTGGGTCTCCCTGACGTCCGGAACGACCTCTCAACTGCCTGTCCACACGTCTGGAATCGTGGCGTTCCGTACCAATAATGGCCAAACCGCCAGCTTCCTTAACTTCCGGGGAAAGTTTAATATCGGTACCCCTACCGGCCATGTTGGTGGCAATCGTCACAATTCCACCTTTACCCGCTTCGGCCACAATGTCCGCCTCTTTTTTATGGAGTTTTGCATTCAGTACGTTGTGTGGAACCTTGCGTACACTCAATAATTTGGACAACAATTCCGAAATTTCAACGGATGTGGTACCTATCAAAACAGGTCTTCCTGCTTGTGAAAGTTTGGTCACCTCATCAATGATGGCATTGTATTTCTCCCGCTTGGTCTTGTAGATCAAATCATGCCTATCGTCACGGGCGATGGGTCTGTTGGTTGGAATTTCCATTACATCCAACTTATAGATCTCCCAGAATTCCCCTGCTTCCGTAACTGCTGTCCCTGTCATACCGGACAGCTTGTTGTACATCCTAAAGTAATTTTGCAGCGTAACTGTCGCAAAAGTCTGGGTCATCGCCTCGATTTTCACGTTCTCCTTGGCCTCAATGGCTTGGTGCAGTCCGTCCGAGTATCTACGGCCATCCATAATACGACCGGTCTGCTCATCCACGATCATTACTTTGTTGTCCATTACCACATACTCCACATCCTTTTCAAAAAGGGTGTAGGCTTTCAACAATTGGGTCATGGTATGGATACGCTCGCTTTTTACGGCAAAATCCTTGAAGAGTTCTTCCTTGAGCTCGGCTTCTTTTTCAATTTCGAGATCTTGGTCCTCAATTTTGGCTATCTCGCTACCGATATCGGGCATAACAAAAAACTCTTTGTCCTGGTCTGTTGAGATATACTCCACACCTCGATCGGTAAGTTCTATTTGATTGTTCTTTTCATCGATCACGAACAATAGGTCCTCGTCCACTTTGGGCATTTCCCTATTGTTGTCCTGCATGTAGAAGTTTTCCGTTTTCTGAAGCAATTGCTTAACGCCTTCTTCACTCAAAAACTTGATAAGTGCTTTGTTTTTTGGCAGCCCGCGGTGTACGCGAAGCAATAGGAAACCTCCTTCTTTGGTGTTTCCTTCTTTTATCAGCTTTTTGGCCTCTGCCAATACGCCGGTTAAATGCTGACGTTGCTTTTGTACAATGTCGGATACCTGCGGTTTGAGCTCGTTGAACTCGTGGCGGTCACCTTCGGGTACGGGACCGGATATGATCAATGGCGTACGTGCATCATCAATAAGTACGGAATCCACCTCATCCACAATGGCGTAGTGGTGCGGACGCTGTACCAAATCATCGGGCGTATGCGCCATGTTGTCGCGCAGGTAATCAAAACCGAACTCGTTGTTGGTACCGTAGGTAATATCAGCATTGTAAGCAGCCCTTCTTCCATCGGAGTTCGGCCTGTGCTTGTCAATACAATCCACGGAAAGGCCATGGAATTCAAATATGGGTGCCATCCAAGCGCTATCCCTTTTGGCAAGGTAATCGTTAACGGTTACCAAGTGGGCACCTTTTCCTACCAAAGCATTAAGGTAGAGAGGAAGCGTGGCCACCAAGGTTTTTCCTTCACCCGTTTGCATTTCGGCAATTTTTCCTTGATGCAGGGCAATACCACCGATCAGCTGCACATCGTAGTGGACCATGTCCCAGGTCACTTCCTTACCAGCGGCATCCCATGAGTTCTGCCAAACCGCTTTGTCGCCTTCCAACGAAACATAATCCTTGTCGCCCGACAGCACTCTGTCGAATTCACTAGCTGTAACGGTAAGCGTTTCATTGGCCGCAAATCGTTTCGCAGTTTCCTTAACTACGGCAAATGCTTCGGGGAGGATATCGTTGAGTGTTTTTTCGGAAATACTGTATGCCTCTTCATTGAGCTTATCGATTTCGGAGTAGATTTCCTCGTTGCGATCAATGTCGTTGGAATTTTCCACTTCTTCTTTCAGCTCGGCAATTTTATCGTTGATTTCCTTGCAATCTTCGGCTATTCTGGCTTTAAAGACGGCTGTTTTTTGTCTTAGTTCATCATGTGACAATCCTTCCAGTTGTTGCTCAAAGGATTTTATCTCGTTAACCAAAGGTTGTAACGATTTTACATCCTTCTCCGATTTATCTCCTACAAATACCTTAAGTACGGAATTAATAAAACTCATGAAATGTTTTTTCTTTTGATTGTCAAAAGCTGTTCCATTGATGGGATTGCGATGGAATACTTTTGCTAGGCTGTCAAAATTACATAAAAAAAAGCCTCAAATGAGACTTTTTAACGGGGTTTGTTCTTTCGGATTTAATATTCGTCCTCATTCCAGAGGTAGTCCTCTTCGGTGGGATAATCCGGCCAAATTTCTTCGATGGATTCGTAAATCTCGCCTCCTTCTTCTTCCATCGATTGTAAATTTTCTACAACTTCCAACGGCGCTCCTGTTCGAATCGCATAATCTATCAGTTCGTCTTTGGTTGCTGGCCAAGGCGCATCACTTAAATATGAAGCTAGTTCTAACGTCCAGTACATAGTAACGGTTTGATTTATAATTTTTTGCAAAAATAATTTTAAAACCCAATCTGCCAAGTAAAAACATGATTATTTAAAAATTATTTTGTTGTTCACAAAACATTTGGGTTGAAAAAACGATTTTGTCAGTCCAACTTCTCAGGAATCCACTTGACTTCTTGAGCTTTTAAGTCTTTTGACAATTTGCGTGCCAATACAAACAAATAATCGGAGAGGCGGTTGATATAGGAAAGCACATTGTTTGGAACAGGCTCATTTTCATGCAGATAGGATATCATACGTTCACCACGGCGACAAACCGTTCTGGCGATATGACAGTATGACACGGTGGTGTGTCCTCCCGGAAGGATAAAATGCGTCATTTCCGGAAGATCTTCGTTCATTTTGTCCATTTCCTGCTCCAAAAGTTCGATATCCTCGGAACTAATCCGCGGAATTTTGAGTCTTTTATCCTTTTTGGGCTCGGTGGCCAATATGGAACCTACCGTAAAAAGCTTTTCTTGTATCAGGGCCAGCGTTTTTTGGGAATGCCCGTCCATCTCTTGACCGCGTAAAAGACCCAAGTATGAGTTCAGCTCATCTATGGTGCCGTAACTTTCTATACGAACATGGTGTTTGGGTACGCGGGTCCCTGTAAATAGTGCTGTGGTGCCCTTATCCCCTGTTTTGGTGTATATCTTCATGGTGTTGGTTATCAATGTTCAAGAATCAATTGACAATTATCCGTAATAGCTGTTTATAAGATTTTGGAATGTTATTGTTAATTGCATAATGATTATTGCTCATTGCTCTTTGTTTTTATCGTGTTGTCTTTTACCTTCCATAAACCTTCGGGACTTCCTGCGTTTCGTTGCTTTTCTGTTTCTGAACAGGATAATTAAATAAATGAGCCCCAAAACGGCCAATACATACCAAATGGTGTTATCTGATGCTATATTTTCCATAACCTAAAATTACCGTTTTAAATCCGAATCGTGAAATGTTCCTTTACCTGCTCCCTTCTGATGGAAATAAGTCCGCAATAATACATATCAATACTTACCGTAATCCCTGGTAAGGCAATCAACTGGTTCCATTGTTCCAAATTTTGATGGCTAACATAAATTGAATCCACTAAAATTAGGCTGTTGTTGTGCAATTTTCCTTCGGAACGTAATTTTTCAAAGCTGGAAGTACTCAATTCATTCATAAAAAGGAGGTCAACAGTGTTTTTATCAAACTGTACCTCAGGAAAATTTTGTTTTACCAATTCCCTGAAGGATCTATTATTTACCGAAATACTATCAAAATTGAAATAAGCAATGGTCTTGAGTAACACATTGATGCTTTTGTTCTTGTGAAGCCTTTTTTTGGAATAGAGGCATTGGGTCACATAACTGAACACAAAAGGGGAGTGGACCCCGTGTTGATTGGTGGATTTAACCAGAAACTTTAGGTATGATAGTATTTTAAAAATCATTGCGATTACACCCCTGAAGCCCCTCAAGGGGGACAATTTATCCTTCTATAATGGAAGAAAGCTCGAACCAGCGTTCTGTTTTTTCCTCAATGGCGTCCGTAATTTCTTTTAGTTCAATGGACAGGCCGGCAATTTCATCCCCATCCAGTTCGGGGTCGGTAAATTTATTTTGGAGCACTCCTTTTTTCTCTTCCAGTTTTTGGATGTCCTTTTCCAGTTGCTTGTATTCCTTCTGCTCCGCATAGGAAAGTTTGCCTCCACTGGTGTCCCTCCAATTATTTTCGGTTTTTTCTGAAGAAGTGGTCTTGTTTTCCCTTTCCTCAAGTACTTTGCTATTCTCGTAAACCCTGTAATCGGAGTAGTTGCCCGGAAAGTCCTCCACAACCCCTTCTCCTCTGAACACGAACAAATGGTCCACAATTTTGTCCATAAAATAGCGGTCGTGAGAGACCACGATCAAACATCCTGGAAAATCCAACAAGAAACTTTCCAGTACGTTCAAGGTAACAATGTCCAGATCGTTGGTGGGCTCATCCAAAATCAAAAAGTTTGGATTTTGAATCAGTACGGTGCACAAATACAAGCGTTTCCGTTCGCCGCCACTTAGTTTTTCAACAAAATCATACTGTTTTTTACGGTCAAAAAGAAAACGCTCCAATAATTGTTGCGCAGAAATTTGACGTCCTTTTTTTAATGGAATGTAATCTCCGTACTCTCGAATAACATCAATTACTTTTTGGCCCTCCTTGACAGGAATTCCCTTTTGGGTGTAGTACCCGAATTTTACGGTATCGCCAATCACCACTTTTCCTCCTTCAATATCTTCCTGTTGTGTGAGGATATTCAAAAAAGTGGATTTCCCTGTTCCGTTTTTTCCGATGATTCCGATTCGTTCACCTTTGGTGAAGTTGTAATCGAACTTATCCAATATGGTTTTATCCCCATAGGATTTTGAAACATTGTGCAATTCCAAAATCTTGCTTCCCAAGCGTTCCATGTTCAGTTCCAATTGCACCTCGTGCTCTTGGCGACGTTGGTGGGCACGTGCTTTTATTTCGGCAAAATCATCAATACGGGATTTGGATTTTGTGGTACGGGCCTTGGGTTGTCTCCGCATCCAATCCAGTTCCTTTTTGTACAGCATTTTGGATTTTTGCTGTTCAACGGCCTCACGTTCCATTCGGGCTTCTTTTTCGCTTAAATAATAGGAGTAATTGCCCTTGTAGGTGTAGAGTTGGTTGTTGTCCAGTTCCAAAATTTCGTTGCACACCCTGTCCAAAAAATAGCGGTCGTGCGTCACCATAAACAAAGTGATGCTTTCCTTGGCAAAATAGGCTTCCAGCCATTCGATCATTTCAAGGTCCAAATGGTTGGTGGGCTCATCCAGAATCAACAAATCGGGTTTGTTGAGTAGGGCATTGGCCAAGGCCAAGCGTTTTTTTTGCCCCCCAGAAAGCGTACTTACCTTGGCATCGAGTTTGGAAAGCTGTAACTGAAAAAGGATTTGTTTGTATTGCGTTTCAAAATCCCAGGCATTATGTCGCTCCATGGCCTCGAAGGCTTTTTGGTATTGTTCGGTATCATCTGGGTTCTCCACGGCCTTTTCGTAAGTGGCAATAACCCTTAAGATTTCATTATCGGTAGCAAAAATGGTCTCTTCAATGGTCAGGTTTGGATTCAAATTGGGTTCCTGCTCCAAAAATGAAATTTTTATACCCTTTCGTGTAGTTACTTGGCCAGTCTCCGAGCTGTCCTTTCCGGACATTATATTAAGGATTGAGGTTTTCCCGCTTCCATTTTTGGCAATAAGAGCAATCTTTTGGTCCTTATTGATTCCAAAAGAAATATCGGAGAAGAGCACCAGCTCACCATACGATTTTGATATGTTTTCGACCGTTAATAAGTTCATGGGTATTGTTTGTGGGCCAACTTTATAATTTGGAATACTTGATCATGTACAGGTATCGGATGGCCAGGGTCAAAAGTAACGGAATAAGCACAGGAGAAAAAATCTGTACTTTAATTATCCACAGCAAAAGCATGATGACCATTAGCCCTAGGGCGGACCATAAATATTTTGGTGCCCATTTTGGTACTTTATCTTGAAACACTACAACAAAGGCAACTATCATATTTACGGGTAATGCCCATAAAATGTTGAAATTGTATGGGGTAGAGGTATGATCTGCCGCTACCCAAAGTAGGAATAAGAACGTTCCTGCAAATCCAGTTATGAACAATAGGGAAAAGTCAAACCAACTGCTTCTTGCTTTGTACTTGTAATCAAAATAGGTGATGATACCGGTAAACGCCATCAGTAAAATAAACCAAAACAACGGGGAGAGCGGGAAAAAGCCTTTTGGGATGTGTTCATTGTAATCCAAAACTGTGCGTTCTCGCTTTACCAATGGTTTTCCGTTTAAAGTGGTGTTTCGAAACTGCTCCATGGCGTAGTAGGGCAAAAACATGTGCTCTTGTACGGTGGCCTTTCTATCTACGGGCGACCCAAAGGCCAAATCAATACCAAACATGGACCAGGTATTCACATCCAAAAACTGACGCACCAATTGTCGGAAAGTATATCTTTTCCCTAAATGGGAGTCATCAAAAACAATGGCGTCACCAAAGTGATTTTTTAAAATATCACCTGTTATGCTGGAACAGTTGTTCAGCAAAGGGTCGTATAGGTAATCCCGGTTTTCGGGCAGATAGTTTTCTTCAAAAAAAGCGAGGAGCTGGTTGCGTTGTTGTAGATCAAGGTCCAAAATTTGCTCTTTTACCCATCTTTTCTCCAATTCGTATTCGTACAGAAATGCTTCAAAACTTCTACGGGAAAGGGAATAAATCATTTTCCCCTTGGTGAAATTCAGGTAGAAATTAGGTTGGTTAAAGTCGAAAGTACCATAATTATAGACCACATCAATGCCCAGGGCGGGGTCCTGCACCCGAAATGCACTATGTCCAAAGGCAGAATAAAGTTCGTCGCCGGCCGCACAGGTAAGGAGGCTTATTTTTGAATTGTCCCTAAGTTGGGGAACTTGGGAAAAGAGGAATTTCCCGATGATGAAGCAAACAAATAAAAGATGGAGCTTTCGTCTCATTCTGATTTTTATCAGAGCAAATATCAGAATAAAAATGACTCGGTCTACCATACCTTGCCCACAGTTTAATTTTTCCATTATTTTTACGGAAATCTTAGTTGTATGAAGTCCTATATTCCCAATTTTTTAACCTTGCTCAATGTATTGAGTGGCTGCATTGCCACAGTGTTTGCAGTACTCAATCATTTGGAGTGGGCCGCACTTTTTGTGTTTATCGGGATTTTCTTTGATTTTTTTGATGGATTGGCGGCTCGTGCTTTGAATGTGCAAAGTGAGATTGGGATACAACTTGATTCCTTGGCAGATGTGATTACAAGTGGCCTGGTACCTGGAGTGGTTATGTTTCAATTGTTGAGCATGGCAGAACGCGGTGGATGGAACCTTGGGTTTATAGGCCATGATGCAGAGATTACTTTGTTGCCCTTTGTTGGGTTTGCAATTACCCTGGCTTCGGCATACCGATTGGCCAAATTCAATGTGGACGAAGATCAGGTGTCTTCTTTTGTTGGATTGCCCACACCCGCCAATGCACTTTTGATTCTCTCGCTGCCTATGATTCTCTTGTACCATAACAACGAGGTGCTGAACAACATTATCCTTAACCCCTGGTTTTTGGTGGTTTTGACCCTTTTGAGCTCTTACTTGTTGAACTCGCCCATCAAACTATTTGCTTTAAAGTTTAAGAACAGGAGTTTTAAGGACAACGGGATCCGTTATTTGTTTATCATTGGAAGTTTGGTGCTCTTGTTAACACTACGCTTTTTAGCGATTCCTGTGATAATTCTCTTTTATGTTTTGGCCTCTTTGTTGATGCCTTCGGAAAAGTAGCTTTAGAAATCCAATTTCTTTTTCCGTAGCTCAAAGTTCTGGCCCAAGTATACTTTCCTCACCATTTCATCCATAGCAAGTTCTTCGGGAATCCCAGCTTTTAGAATACCACCTTCGAACATTAGATAAGAGCGTTCGGTAATGGCCAAGGTTTCCTGTACATTGTGGTCGGTGATCAAAATACCGATATTTTTGTTCTTCAACTGGGCCACAATGCGCTGAATATCCTCCACAGCTACGGGGTCTACCCCGGCAAAAGGCTCATCCAACAAAATAAATTTAGGGTCGGTGGCCAATGCACGAGCAATTTCGGTACGTCGGCGTTCACCACCAGAAAGTAAGTCTCCACGGTTTTTACGGATGTGTCCCAAGCCAAATTCATCAATTAGGGACTCCATTTTCATGTGTTGCTCTTTTTTGCTCAAGTTGGTGAGCTGCAAAACGCTGAGGATGTTTTTCTCTATGCTCAGTTTTCGGAAAACCGAGGCTTCTTGCGCCAAATAACCGATACCGTGCTGTGCCCTTTTGTACATAGGGAAACTGGTAATGTTGGTGCCGTCGAGGTAAATATTTCCGCCGTTGGGTTTTATCAAGCCCACAATCATATAGAACGAAGTGGTTTTACCCGCTCCGTTGGGCCCCAAAAGCCCAACAATTTCACCTTGGTTTACTTCTAGGGATATGCCCTTAACAACTTTTCGGCCACGGTAGGCCTTCATTATATTTTCTGCGCGTAGCTTCATAGGAATTTGCCAAAACTAAACATATTCTTTTTCTGCCGTATGGTCTTTTGGTTTTTTTTAAGCTTCGGTTTCCTCCAAATCCTCCCAATACTCGTAGGCGCGCCGTAAATGGGGTATTACAATGGTCCCGCCCACTAAAGTGGCAATGCCCAAGGTTTCCATTACCTCTTCTTTGTTGGCACCGGCTTCCTTGGAGCTTTCCAGATGGTACTTTACACAGTCATCACAACGGAGTACCGCAGAGGCGACCAACCCCAATAATTCTTTGGTTTTGACATCCAAGGCACCTTCCATAAAGGCGTTGGTGTCCAGATTAAAAATACGCTTTATGAGCTTGTTGTTTTCGGCGAGCAGCTTATCGTTCATTTTGGCACGATAGGCATTGAACTCTTCTACTTTATTTGGCATTATTTCTGGCTTTCTCTTTTTTCGCTTCGTTTTTAACTACCATTTTGGAAATGAATATGCTCACCTGATACAAAATAAGTACAGGGATACACACAATAATTTGACTGGTTATGTCCGGAGGTGTAATGATTGCGGATAGAATCAAAATGATTACCAAGGCTATTTTTCTGTATTTCTTTAGGATTTCGGGGGTTACCAATCCCACTTTGGTCAAAAAGAAAATAACGATTGGCAATTCAAACATGATTCCACAGGCGATGACCGAAGCTCTTACCGTTCCGATATAGGAGGCAAGATCGATTTCGTTCAATACTTCTTTACTGACTTGGTACGACCCTAAAAAGTTGATGGACAGTGGAGCTACGATATAATATCCAAACAGTACGCCAAGAAAGAACAATCCCGAGGCGGTAATAATGAATCCCCTGGAATGTTTTCTTTCGTTCTCGTAAAGTCCAGGGCTGATAAACCTCCACAATTCATACAAAATATAGGGGAAGCCTAAAATTACCCCTGCCCAAATGGAAGTCCAAATATGTGCGGAGAACTGTCCTGCCATTAATCTACTCTGAATGGTAAACGGCATTGAATCGCCACAGAATTCGGAATCTACCCCAAAGAACTTTCCGATGTTACAAAAGAACTGATAGGTGGGAAAGTCCATGTTTTTGGGACCGAACAATATGGTGTCAAAAATAAAGCCCCTGAATACAAAGGCAAAACAGGCAATGATCACAACTGCCAAAGTGGAGCGCACCAAATGCCAACGCAATTCTTCCAAATGATCCAAAAAGGACATTTCATCCGGGTTTTTTCTTTCTCTTTTAGCCATTATAGGATTCCCTCGTTTATAAGGTTATGGATGTGGACCACTCCGACATAGGTGTCGCCATCAAAGGCCAATAATTGGGATATGCTCTTTTCCTGCAATAGCTTTAGGGCCTTTACGGCCAAAGTATCCACGTCTATTGCTTTGGGATTGGAGGTCATAATGTCCCTTGCGGTAAGTCCATTTATATTATCGTATTTGCTCAACATTCTTCGGATATCTCCATCGGTTACAATGCCGACTACTTTGTCCTTGTCCATTACAGCGGTAACGCCCAACATTTTTTCGGATATTTCTACGATAACCTCTTTAATGTCCGAGTTAATGTCAACTTGTGGTTTTTGGTTGTTCACCACAATGTCTGCAACGCGCAAATATAGCTTCTTTCCCAATGCACCGCCAGGGTGGTACTTGGCAAAATCGGAACTGCTGAATCCCTTTAGCTCCAATAAACTGATAGCAAGTGCATCGCCCATGGACATTTGGGCCGAAGTACTGGTGGTAGGTGCCAAATTATTGGGGCAGGCCTCTTTTTCCACATAGGTGTTCAGAACAAAATCGGCCTGTTTGGCCAATACGGAATCCATGTTCCCGGTAATGCCGATAAGCTTGTGCTTTCCTACTTTGATTAAAGGAAGCAAAGCTTTGATCTCTGGAGTGTTCCCACTTTGTGACAAACAGATGACCACATCGTTTTGTTGAATGGTGCCCAGATCGCCGTGAATGGCATCCGCGGCATGCATAAATATGGCCGGGGTTCCTGTGGAGTTCAATGTCGCTACAATTTTGTTGGCTACAATGGCGCTCTTGCCCACTCCGGAAACAATGACCCTTCCTTCCGATTCCAAAATGTACTTTACTGCATGTGCAAATTGATCGTCCAACAGACTGATCAAATTTGCTACGGCCTTGCTCTCTATTTCAAGGGTCCGTTTGGCTATGGATAAAATTGACTTAATGTCGTTCAAAGTAATTAACCGATTAACTGATTGTATTCCTAAAAGAATGTCTTATATTTAAGATTACAAAACTAATCAAACTATCTTTTACAGACTATTCTAGAAGTGAGAATAGATTCATCTGTATTTGAATGGTTTAAAATAAAAGCTTCAACTGCCTTTTAGGCTGCTTGTAACAAATTGAAAATGCGGAAATGAGCCTAATGAACACTGATTTGCACTCCTCGCTCAAAAAATATTTTGGTTTCTCAAAATTTAAAGGATTACAGGAAGATGTAATCCAGAACATTCTTAGCGGCAACGACACTTTTGTGATCATGCCAACAGGCGGTGGAAAATCCCTATGCTATCAATTGCCGGCAATTATGAAAGAAGGAACAGCAATTGTTGTTTCTCCTTTGATCGCCTTAATGAAAAACCAAGTCGATGCCATACGCGGCATATCCGAACAGCATGGTATTGCACATGTGTTGAACTCTTCCCTGACCAAAACAGAGGTAAAACAGGTTAAAGAAGATATTACCAACGGTATTACCAAATTGCTTTATGTTGCCCCGGAATCCTTGACCAAGGAGGAAAATGTGGATTTCCTAAAAAATGTGAAACTTTCCTTTGTTGCGGTAGACGAGGCCCATTGTATATCGGAATGGGGGCACGATTTTAGACCGGAATACCGAAACCTACGGGGCATTATAAACAGACTTGGGGACAATATTCCTATTATAGGTCTTACCGCTACGGCCACACCCAAAGTGCAAGAGGATATCATCAAAAATTTGGGTATGACGGATGCCAAAGTTTTCAAGGCATCGTTTAACCGGCCCAATTTGTTTTATGAGGTACGTCCAAAAACCAAGGATGTAGATGCCGATATTATTCGTTTTGTAAAGCAAAATCAAGGAAAATCCGGAATCATATATTGTTTAAGCCGCAAAAGGGTGGAGGAATTGGCCCAAGTGCTTCAGGTAAACGGCGTAAGTGCAGTTCCGTATCATGCCGGTTTCGATGCCAAGACGCGTTCCAAATATCAAGACATGTTCTTGATGGAAGAGGTTGATGTGGTGGTGGCCACCATCGCATTCGGAATGGGTATAGACAAACCGGATGTGCGTTTTGTGATCCATCATGATATTCCCAAAAGTATTGAAAGCTATTACCAAGAAACCGGACGTGCCGGTAGAGATGGCGGCGAGGGACATTGTTTGGCCTATTACGCCTATAAAGATGTGGAAAAGCTGGAAAAATTTATGTCAGGAAAACCCGTGGCCGAACAAGAGATCGGTAATGCGCTGTTGCAAGAAATTGTAGCCTATGCCGAGACATCCATGTCCCGTAGAAAATTTATTCTGCATTATTTCGGTGAAGATTTTGATGAGGAGAACGGGGACGGGGCCGATATGGACGATAATGCCAGAAATCCCAAACCGAAGGAGGAGGCCAAGGAGCAGGTTATTAAACTTTTAAGTGTGGTTAGGGATACCAAAGAAAAGTTCAAGACCAAAGAAATTGTCAAGGTTTTGATTGGCAAAACCAATGCCATGATATCCTCGCATAAAACCGATGAAAAAAGCTTTTTTGGAATAGGTAAGGACAATGACAAGGAATTTTGGATGGCCTTGACCAGGCAGGTTTTGGTTGCTGGGCTTCTGAAAAAGGAAATTGAACGATACGGGATTCTCCATTTAACCAAATTGGGTGAAAAGTACTTGGAAAATCCAGAATCATTTATGATGACGAAGGATCATGTCTACTCCAAAGAAGATACCGGAAATATTGTTACGGCCCAGAAATCCAATGGGGCTGTTGCGGATGACCATTTATTGAAACTACTCCGTGACCTCCGAAAAAAAGAGGCACAAAAACGGGATGTGCCACCGTTTGTAGTTTTCCAAGACCCATCTTTGGAGGACATGTCGCTAAAGTACCCCGTAACCATGGAAGAATTGATAAATATCCAAGGGGTTGGTGAGGGGAAAGCAAAAAAATATGGGAAAGCCTTTGTGGAGCTGATTTCCAAATATGTGGATGAAAATGATATTACCAGGCCCGATGATCTTGTAGTAAAAAGTACCGGGGCGAATTCTGGACTTAAACTTTATGTAATTCAAAGTGTGGACAGAAAACTGCCGTTGGACGATATCGCCTCTGCCAAGGGATTGGAACTACCGGAACTTATTAAAGAAATGGAACAAATCGTGTTCAGCGGCACCAAGTTGAACATTGGCTACTGGATAGATGAAATCTTGGACGAGGACCAACAAGAAGAAATCCACGATTACTTCTTGGAAGCAGAAACAGACTCTATTTCTGCCGCCATTGAAGAGTTTGAAGGTGATTACGAAGATGAGGAGCTCCGCTTGTATCGTCTAAAATTTATAAGTGAGGTGGCGAATTAAAATTCGCCACTTAACTCACCTGTAGTAATTGCCGCTACAATAAATCCAAAGTAAAGAATTACGAATACCAAGGAGATAATTGACAAAGCCAATCCAATATAGGAAAGGATTTTACCCGTTTTTACATTGCTGTAATCGGTATAATTTTCTGGGTTTTGTTGATACAATTGGTTGGCAGTCTTGGCTTTCACCAATCCTATGATGCTAAATATAGCACCAAATGGGCCACAGCAAAACAAGGTGCCGACAATGGAGAGAATCCCCATTGTCAACACGGTGCTTGCCCCGGGTAAGGGTTGTTGGTTCATTTTATTTTCTAGTTAAAGGTTAAAATCCTGCCTTTGCCGGCAGGCCTGCAAACTTGCCTAAAGGCGGTCAGGTTTTATTACAGTTACTTTTGTGTTTATATAAATGTCCCCTATCCGGTCTCCCCAAAGGGAGAAACTTTTCTCCTTTGGAGGGATTGAGGGAGGACTTGATTCCCAATGACAAAGAATTTCATTCTTATCTTTAAAACTATGGATTTCAAATCCAATAGTGGTTTATTTGTTTTTATTGATATTGTTCTGTCATTTCCTGTACTTTTTCCATATAGCCTTCCCAGCCTCCCATTTGGTTGATCGACCATAAAGTATACAATAGATAAAGTAGTCCAATGACCATGCCTATTATCGCAAGTATCCTAACTGTTTTTAATGTACTGTAATTTTTGTATACCTCTGGATTTTCAGCATACGTTTTTTCATCTTTTTTGACCAAAAAGAAAGCTATTCCCGCTAGAACAAGACCGGGTGCTCCCCCGAAACAGCAGCAAAGAAATGATAAAATGGCCAAAACTAGGGCGATAGTTACATTGGGTAAATTTTTTTGTTCCATGGTTAATAATGTTTAATGGATGAATTTGAATATATAATTTGTTAAAATTAGAGCAACGGTTGCTACGCCTAAACCGGTGATCAATCGGTTATCTACCTTTAAATTGAATACTTTATTGCTAATGATCATGGCGAACAGAGGTATAATGGTATAAATGGCCGGATACATCTGAAAAGCGGCCACAAACTCACCATGCAACAACAAATCAACGGAGCGTTGCAACCCACAACCTGGGCAATCCACCCCCAATATTTTTTTATTGAGGCACGGCAGCATGTAGTTTTCTAAACTAAAGGCGTTTATGGTTGGTGTTAGGTTCATCATAGGCTGTAGTGCCCGAAAAATACTATTATTTTTGTATTCGGGTTTAATTTTTACATCATTTTTTACCACAGCGATCAATTATGGGCAAATTTTCTATTGGAGATAGGGCAGAGGTGTTGGACGAAGCAATTGCGGGAATTGTACAAAAAGTGGATGGTGACAGGGTAACCCTGATTACCGATGATGGTTTCCCCATGCAATATGCAATCAGTGACCTTGTCAAAATCGAAGGCCATATTTCGGTGACCAATTATGAAGTGGCCAGAATCAAAAAAGAAAAGGAATTGCCCAAAAGAAGAAAAGCACCGACCATAAAACCCAAAGAGCGCAGCGCTCCCAAAATGGAGGTGGACCTACACATACATCAATTGGTTAAATCCAGTAAGGGAATGAGCAATTACGATATGCTGAACATTCAATTGGATACGGCCAAACGGCAATTGGATTTTGCGATACGAAAACGCATCCAACGAGTAGTGTTTATCCATGGGGTGGGTGAAGGCGTTCTAAAAGAGGAATTGCACTACTTGTTCAAGAAATATGACAATGTGGAATTTTACGATGCCGAGTATCAAAAATACGGATTAGGTGCCACCGAGGTTTATATTTATCAGAGCAGCTAGTTGGGAACGGTGGTGGTCACCTCGCCAAACTCGTTTATGGCCAAATTGGTAATGCGTTCCCCGTTGCCCGTAACAAAAGATATTCCGCTCAGGCTAATATTGTGTACAAAAAGGGTGCTATCGTTTTCGGCCAGCATGGTTTCCACGATTACCAATCCATCTTCCGCAATAACTTCATCAATAACTGTGGGTTCTACCACTGGAATATCATCACAGAAATAAGCATTGTCCACAGCATCCGAGAAAACCCTGTAAGTAACTTGAGATTGACCGGGCACTGTACTTTCGGTGACTATGGTGTCTCCTACAATACCATTGTTCAAGACCCCACTTTGCAGTTGTAAGATAAGGGCTTCGCTCTCATTTATTTTGAACATCAGATTTCCTGCGTTCCTGACCGGGGCAGAGCAATATTGAACGGCAACACTGTCAAAATCAATGGTTTCAATCTGAAGGTCGCCATCACTGCAAGAAAATAGCAAGCCCAAAGTAAGAATTGAAAAGATAAATTTTCTCATGCGCCAAATTTAAAGCAATTCCATTATAATACGCCAATACTAAGATCTACTTTAAAAGAAATTAACTTTATTTCCCGTATTTTTACCCCTGTTAAAAGTGAACTCAACCATGCAAAAAGTGTATTTGGACAATGCTGCTACAACGCAGGTAAGGGAAGAGGTTATTCAGCGCATGCAACAAGCGCTTGCGCAGCATTATGGCAACCCATCTTCCACGCACAGTTTTGGAAGGTCGGCAAAAACCGCCGTAGAACAAGCAAGAAAGACCATTGCCAAAACCTTGAATGCCCAACCCTCTGAAATCATTTTCACCTCAGGGGGGACCGAAGCCGACAACATGATTTTGCGATGTGCTGTTAGGGATTTAGGGGTTGAGACCATTATTACCTCCAAAATAGAGCACCATGCCGTACTGCATACCGTGGAAGAACTCGAAAAAGAGTACAATACCAATGTTCGGTATGTGGATTTAGATGAATTTGGCAGTCCCAGCATAGCACATTTGGAGGATTTGCTCAAGAAGGACGGTTCCAGGAAGTTGGTAAGTTTGATGCATGTGAACAACGAGATTGGCAATATTACGGATATCGCTGCCGTTGGTGAACTTTGCAAAGAAAACAATGCACTTTTCCATTCGGATACTGTTCAGTCCATTGGACATTATCCTTGGGACGCGCAGGCTATACATATTGACTTTATGACTGCGGCAGCCCATAAATTCCATGGGCCCAAAGGCGTCGGATTTGCCTTTATCAGAAAAAATTCTGGATTAAAACCATTGATCGTTGGTGGGGCCCAAGAAAGGGGCTTTAGAGCGGGAACAGAACCTTTTCACAACATTGTAGGCTTGGAAGAGGCCTTTGTCAGGGCTTACGAGCACTTGGATGAAGAGGCCAAAACCGTAAAAGAGCTTAAAAAATATTTTGTAGACCAAGTTTTAAAGGAGATACCGGGAGCTGAATGCAACGGACTTTCAGGTGATTTGGAGAAAAGTACCTATACCTTGGCCAATATTCGCTTGCCGTTTGACAAACAAAAAGGGCTAATGCTCTTGTTTCATTTGGATATGAAGGGAATTGCCTGCTCCAAAGGCAGTGCATGCCAATCTGGAAGCAACCAAGGGTCGCATGTGCTTAACGAGATTCTGTCCGGTGAGGAATTGGAAAAGCCAAGTCTACGCTTTTCTTTCTCCATCTACAACACCAAGCAAGAACTCGACTACGCTGTTGAGGTATTAAAGGAATTTGCGAACAGTTAATCAGTTTCTGTTCCTGCGTTTTTCTCTGTCGTAAGGAAATTTTCTGGATGCGGTTTTCATCATTTTGTCGATGAGCTCCGTGGTGTTTTTACCGGTTTTCTTGGAGATTTCGTTTTCGTACTTCCACAGCAATTTTCCGGTTTCGCCATCACTTATTTTCACCCCAATGCGACCATAATTGGCATCTCCGCTGAAGTAATCCAAAATACTGAAATCGGTGGGCACGCCCTCGGAAAGTAAGATGTTTAGGTTTAGGTTGCCACTTACAACTCCATCGACATCCAAAATTTTGCACAATTCTTGGGTGGTGTAGGTGTCGATATTGTCGTAGTTGATATTATTTTGGGCCAAAATGGCATTGGTGTTCCTAATGTTTTGGAAGTCCACACTGAACTTTTTCCGCTTTTTCCGTTTGGAAAAATAGGTTTCCAGTGCGTTCTGTACCGCGTACCCTTCTTTTTCGGCCAATATGCTCAGTTCTTCCCTGTCCACGGCTTTTTTGAGCTCCAAATGTGCTATAAAGGGAACAATCGCCAAAATTTCATGGTCTTTGGTAAATTCATCAAACCGTATGCTCTCATAAATATTTTTTTGCGCCATAGTTAGGGTCGAAGCAAAAAGAACAAAAACAAAGACAATTTTTTTCATCAAATTTTATTTAGCCAAGCATTCGGCAATTAATTGGCCGAAGCCTATAAAAAGTTGAGTTTGAATTTCGCATTGAAGGTTTTATTCCCCGACGTTCTACATCAAAAATGGATTAATTTTAAGGAAATCGGTCTAGGCGATTTTTCGTTTGCAAAAATAACGCTATTTCCTGAAAAACGTGCCTGTATAGGTCGTAGAGTTGCCCACATTGTCTGTAACCGTAACTTTTAGCTCACATTCCGTTTCATTGGAGATATTGTCGTCAAAATTGTATGTTATGGTATTGGTCTTGGGTTCGTACTCCATCAAGATCCATTTTCCGTTCAAGGTGGCCGAATAGCTGTCAATACCGCTAAGATCATCAGATATGGTGAGGCTCAAATAACTATAGTTGCTCAACCATTGCTTTTCCTTAAAATTCTTGGGCCGTATTACAGGCGCAATACTATCCCTTACCAATGTGTAGGTGCCCAAAGTACGGGTCCGGGTGGTAAAGGAACCATCCCTTTTGTAGGTTTTGGAATAGGAAGGGTTCATTCTACTGTCCAAATGCGCAATAAATAGTTGCTTTCTTTCTTCAGCCGAATATTTTGAAGGATCGAAGCTAATGGTAAAATTCCGGTGCGCCGCAATACTATTGTCGTGTATGGTGATGGTATCGTTCCCTTTTTCCAGGTTGATGAAGAAATCCTCATAAAATGTACTGGCAGGAAAATACACTTTGGCCGCACCCAGATCAAAGTTGTTGGGTTTGTCGGCAATCACAAAATTTTCAGTGGTACCATCAATTTCACCGATTTTTTCTTCCTCCCGTTTCCCTTCAACCGGAACAATGAGCTTGGTGGTGTTTCCGGCCAAATCTGAAATGAGCAATTCCACCTTGTAGGACATTCCTTCTTCCACATTGATTTTACCATCGTTGTAAAGTGATTTGTAGATGCTCAAATGGTTGTAGGGTTCCTTAAAACATTTTTGGATTCGCTGGCGATGATCATAAAAATGGGCGTAATCAATAAGTGTGTTGATGTAACGTGTTTCCCCAAAGGAGAAAGATTCAAAGTCGAATTCGGAAAACACCCTGCCATTTACCGATTGTTTAACGGCATATACCCCGTTTTTGTTCGCCGCCATGTCCAAACGGTCAAAAGTATCGATGCCAAAACCAATAGTGCCAATGGCGGTTACCTTATCGGCCAAAAAAGAACCATCGGACTGCCTTGTGTAATTTAGCTGGATTTTCTCAGCACTTTGGTTGATCAGGGCACCTTCGGACAACGGGTAGCCATATAGTCCAGACAAGGTTGGATCTGTCGCATCCCTTACTTCATAACCATAGAGCAGGGGATTGGTGGGTTTGCCGCTTACGCTGCTTCGTATTTCAAAATGGAGGTGGGGCCCCGCGGACCCCCCCGTGTTTCCTGAGAAAGCGATTGTACTGCCTTTACTGACTTTTAACTCGCCGTAATCGGGGAACATTTCCACTTCGTAGGACTGCCTCTCGTACTGAACTTTCTTTACATACTCCTCTATTTCAGGGCCAAATTTTTTAAGGTGGGCATATACCGAGGTATATCCATTGGGGTGTGCTATGTACAGGGCCTTTCCATAGCCCCAGTGCGAAACTTTGATGCGCGTTACCGTGCCATCTGCAATGGCATAAACCGGCAGTCCTTGCCGTTGCTGGGTCTTAATGTCCATTCCCGAATGAAAGTGGTTGGAGCGCAGTTCACCGAAAGTGCCCGCTAGCACCAAGGGAATGTCCAAAGGGGAACGAAATTCACCTTGGGGGTAATTTTTTTGGGCAGGCAGGTATAATACGATAAAAAAAAAGGCTATAAAAAAGTTGTGGCGCATATAAAAATCAATATTTCCTTACGAAAGTAACCAATGTTTTTATTTGATAAAAAGATTTTAAGACAACCCATCAGTACTTCAAACAGGCTCTAAGAATAAATCCAAAAAGTATTGCGAGGTTATGCTAGGTTGGTTAACTTTGTGTAATACGTATTGTTGTTTGCATATATGAGCGAACTTGTTGAGATTGTGGATTCTTTGGAGAACAAGGTGAGCAAACTGCTGCACAAAATGGAGCTGTTGCACCAAGTGAATGCCAAACTAAAACAGGAATTGGAACTTCAAAAGGAGAAAAACGAACTCAAAGAGAGTGCTCTAAAAGAATGGGAGGAAAAATATGACTCCCTAAAAATGGCGAACACAATGCTGGGTGGTAATACTAGTAGTAAAACAGAAGCTAAGCTCAAAATAAATACATTGATCCGCGAACTTGATGTTTGTATAGCCAAGTTGGCGGATTAACGGATACCGAGATTATGGACGAGAAGCTCAAAATAAAGCTTTCCATTGCCGACAGGGTATATCCTTTGACGATTGACCCCAAGCAAGAGGAAGGGTTGCGAAAAGCGGCCAAGAACATAGAAAATTTGGCAAAAAAGTTTGAGCAAAACTATGCCGTTCGGGATAAGCAGGATGTTTTGGCCATGTGTGCCCTGCAATTTGCTTCCAAAATTGAGCAAGGTGGAATAGAACGTTCAGAAAATGCAGAGGCCGCCATGCAGCGCCTCAGGGCCTTGGATGAATTGGTTCACTCCAAATTGGGAGAATAAGTTCTTTAAAATAAAATATTGTTACTGCCCACATTGGTAATTTATTTTTGACAAACTCAACACTATTATAATTAGAAAGGGTGAGTTTAGGTTGTAAAAGCAGGCCCTACTTGTATAGGGATCCTTGATCAGTCTGTTAGCCCTAAACTTGTATTTTGGAGTTTGTACAAAACTTCTTCCGATGTGGGCTTTTTTTTTAACTAAACACAAGCAAACATGGATAATATCATAGTTATTGTTGGCGCAGCTGTTGTGGGGCTGGCAATAGGATTTGCAATTGCCAAGATGATGGAGAAAGGCAAAGCGTCCAAGACCATTGCCAATGCAAAAAAAGAAGCAGCCAATATTATAAAGGAAGCCAGTAAAGAAGGCGAGAGCATAAAGAAGGATAAGATTTTTCAGGCAAAGGAGAAGTTTTTGGAGTTGAAGGCGGAGCACGAGAAAGTCATCATCAATAAGGATAAAAAAATTGCAGAGGCCGAAAAGCGTACAAGGGACAAAGAGTCACAAGTTAGCAGCGAATTGGCCAAGAACAAAAAGCTTAACGATCAATTTCAACAAAAAATAAAAGAAATCGAGTATAAAAGTGAGATACTCGACAAAAAACAATCTGAGGTTGAAAAGCTCCACAAGAGCCAAGTACAACAGTTGGAGGTGATTTCGGGACTTTCCGCAGAAGATGCCAAGGCCCAATTGTTGGAATCTTTAAAGGAAACTGCCAAAAGCGATGCTATGGCGTATCTGCAAAACACCTTGGAAGAAGCTAAGCTCACCGCACAGCAAGAAGCCCGAAAAATCGTGGTCAACACCATTCAGCGTATCGGAACCGAGGAAGCTGTGGAGAACTGTGTGTCGGTGTTCAATTTGGAGTCGGATGACGTTAAAGGCCGTATTATTGGCCGAGAGGGTAGAAACATCCGTGCTTTGGAATCGGCCACAGGTGTTGAGATCATTGTAGATGATACCCCAGAGGCCATTATTTTATCATGCTTTGATTCGGTTAGGAGGGAAGTGGCCCGTTTGTCGTTGCACCGATTGGTGACCGATGGTAGAATTCACCCAGCCCGCATTGAAGAGGTAGTGAAGAAGACCGAAAAACAAATCAATGAAGAAATTGCCGAAATAGGCAAGCGTACCGTAATCGATCTGGGCATCCACGGACTGCACCCAGAACTGATAAAGGCGGTTGGGCGGATGAAATATCGTTCCTCTTACGGACAAAACCTATTGCAGCACTCAAGGGAGGTAGCCAAACTCTGTGGCGTTATGGCCGCGGAATTGGGACTCAACCCTAAATTGGCCAAAAGGGCTGGATTGCTTCACGATATAGGTAAAGTTCCAATGGCCGAAGTTGAAGTGGAAACGCCCCACGCTATTTTAGGTATGCAATGGGCACAAAAATATGGTGAAAAAGGAGAGGTTTGCAATGCAATCGGAGCCCACCACGACGAAATCGAGATGACCACTTTAATTTCTCCCATAGTCCAAGTTTGTGATGCTATCAGCGGTGCACGTCCTGGAGCTAGGAGACAAGTTTTGGACTCCTACATTCAAAGATTAAAGGATTTGGAAGATATTGCTTTCGGCTTCAATGGGGTACAGAAAGCCTACGCCATTCAGGCAGGAAGGGAACTGCGTGTAATTGTGGAAAGCGAAAAAGTGAACGATGACAAAGCAGCGGAACTCTCTTTCGAAATATCACAAAAAATACAGACCGATATGACCTATCCCGGTCAAGTTAAGGTTACCGTAATCCGTGAAACGCGATCGGTGAACGTAGCCAAGTAAGCTGACACATGATGGTTTGGTTGAAGAACGTAGATTCCTTGTTGGAAAAAGTCCGTTGATTGATGCAAGCATGTCTTTGTTGATCAGGGTGTAAACTCTGTCTGAATAGGATTATTTATTTATTTCATTCAAACAGAATTATGACTACAAAAGAACAACAGGAATTCGAGAAAAAAGTACTTGACCAGTTTATATCAGGCAAGAGTTTATTTGGTAAGGACGGTGCTTTTGCGCCTATGTTAAAGAACGTAATCGAAAAAGCGCTTTCTGCCGAGATGGATTCCCATCTGGACAGCGATGAGCTGGCCAAGGGCAATAAGCGCAATGGCAAGGGAAAGAAAAAACTCAAGAGCGGTTTTGGTTCTTTTGATATTGAGACCCCACAGGATTTTCAGAGCAGTTTTGAACCGGAGCTGGTCAAAAAGCGCCAGACCATTTTAGCGGACAGCCTTTCGGACAAGATCATTGGTCTCTACGGTCTTGGGATGAGCTACCGGGATACCTCCGGTCACATCAAGGAGCTGTACGATACCGATATCTCCCACACACCGTGTTAAGCCAGGTCACCGATCAGGTATGGACCTTCTAAATTGTTGGTTGTGGGGCTATTTCTTAAAGCCTTGTACCATCAGGCAAACCTTTCCCTATCGACCTTAAAAACCCTTTGAATTTTTTGATAAAGCCATTAAGGCTTAAGTGTCGGGAACTTCCATCCCTAAAGAAACACAGGTAAGTGATGTGCAGGAAAAGGGCGTAGATAGCCACTATCAAAGAGATTCCGATTGCCAATTTTCCCATATCCGAATAGTTTTAGGTCATTTGTGTGTTTTGTTCTGCTCAACACTTCCGGTTTATTGTAACCATTCATCCAGCCTCCGGTTGGCATGGTCGTAGCCAAGGACAAATGCCTTGTCGATTCCTTTTTTGTCCAAAACCCCAATTTTTCCAAGTTCCTCGGGCACGATCAACAGATCGGGTATGTAGAGTTTGTCCATGGCATTGGCGTGCAGCATCAAAAGGTTGGCCCTTTGTGAAATTTGAAGGGCGCTCTTGATTTGTCCCTTGCCCACTTCCCTCATGGACGTGGCATAACATCCTATAATCACGTCGGAAGCTCCGGTCAGGGGCTCTACGGGAAAATTGTTCATGATCCCACCATCGGCATAGAGCTGCCCATCGATGGAAACAGGGCTGAACACCGGAGGCAAGGCCGCCGAGGCCAACAAGGGGCCAAACAATTCACCTTTTTCGAAATACACGGGTTCACCCTTCAACAGGTTCGTGGCCACTACCACAAGCCGCTTACCGAGTTCCTCGAACCGACGTGCCTTGAAAAAGTCATCAAAGAAGGGAAGGTACTTGTCCGTATCGAAAAGTCCTGGTTTGTTCAAGGTTACAAAATTGTACTTGAGCAAGGGGGTTTCCTTGAAGAAAAGTTGCATTTCCTCAATGGTAGCCCCGTCCGCGTAAAGCCCACCAACGAGCGCCCCGGCACTTACGCCGGATATCTGGCTTGGATAGATCCCACGTTGTTCCAGAGCCTTCAAGAGCCCAATATGTGCCATCCCTTTCACCCCTCCACCCGAGAGCACCAATCCAAGTGTGGCATCGATCAATGTTTCCGATTTCATCTTCAAAAGTTTTCATTGGAGGAGATATAGCACCCCCTTTCTTTAAATGTTCATTTTAAAAGAAGCTGGGTTTGGTCAATGACCAGTCCATATTATGTTCCCTACACACTGTCCCTTTCCTGGATCCCCAAGTCGGAGTGGTATCTTTCCAGGAACTTTTTTTGTCTTTCCATCATTCGCTTTCTGATGTTGTCAAGTTCCATAAAGTCCTCCCCGAAATCGCTTTCAAAAAAACCGTCGTTGAAGAACCTTTTACTAAAGAGTGAGTCCGGTGCAAAAATGTCCCCGAACCCCTGGCCCCTGAACTGTGAAAAGTGGCTGTAGAACTTGGATTCAAAGTTGCTCAAAAGGCTGTCCCTGTCCAGACCAGAGAGGTCGTTCAACGAATCGGAGGACCAGGAATAGATACTGTCGTAGCGAATTAGGTTTCCTTTCTCATCGTATTCCCTATCGACTTTCCAACTGCCCTTGGGCTGTTCGACCTCTTTGTGGCCACCTTCCTCGACCAATTTGTTTTCCTTCTTTTTTTGGCCCTGGCAACTGTTCAGGGACAGTAACAGACCTGTTAAAAATAGCATTTGAATTTTCATCTTTCTTTTTTTTGGTTCAACATTGTTCCTATCGCCGAGTTTGATAGGCCTTGAACATTCCTTTTGGATCCAGTACCTTGGGAAGACGGTTTTGGTGGGATATCCGGAATCTTCGCTCGCCATTGCGATACCATATTCCACATAGGTGTCCCTGTCCACAAACCCAAATAGGGGTTCCTTCTTGGCGATATATTTGAGGACCTCCATCTTGGGGCCATCGGAACCTCCTATTACCTTGACCCGGTCACCTGCCTTGAACTTTCGTACCATGAACAAACTGTTTTTAATACTGAACAGTCAGAGTCAGGCCACCTTGAGGAGCCGTCTGTAGATTGTTTTCCTTTTGGAAAAGCGCACCTGCAACAACCCGTTCTCTAGGGTGGCATGTATGCTCTCAGGGGCAATGTCTTGAGGGAGGTCCAAGGTCTTGTGGAAGGAGGCACGCGCAAACTCCCTTCGCGCCCCATTTCTTTTCCTTACTTCACGGTATTGTTTCTTCTCACCACTTATGATAAGAGTGTTGCCTTGAAGTTCCATCTTTACGTTGTCCTTACCGAACACGGGCTTGGGGATGGAAAGTCCAAAGTCTGTCTCCCCAATAGAGCTGCTCATCGATGGCATGGCCATTGGTCTAAGCTTGCCAATGCCCGTTACGCGCTTTGTCCATTTCTTTAACCATATAAGGATAGGTGGGAATTGGGTTACCTTACCTATCTCTCTGCCAAAGACTTTCATTTTTCAATAATTTAGGTTCAACAATTGTAGGGTTCAATGGAAGGGGGGCGGTCTATTGGCCCCCAGTCCATTTAACTTTCAAAAAATCTTAAATGTTAGGAAATCTTGATGGTCCTTGCCGGCTTTTTCCTTGCCTCTTCCTTCTTCGGGAGATGAATGCTTAGAATACCGTCGATGTACGAGGCCTTAATCTTGCCATCGTCAACGGAATCGGGAAGTGTGAAAGACCTCCTGAAGGATGCATAGGCGAACTCCCTACGGGTGTAGTTGTCCTCCTTGCCCTCCTCTTCTTGTTTTACCTCGGTCGAGATGGAAAGCTGTTGGTTGTCCAAATCGATCTGGAAATCGGACTTTTTCATTCCGGGGACGGCCATCTCTACCCAATAGGCATCCGCTGTTTCCTTGATGTTTACTTTGGGTACGGTAATCCCGGTGTTAAAATTTGAGGTGAACACTGGAGGCAGGTCCGAACTGAAAAAACTGTCGATCCAGTTGGACCAGGTCGGGAAGTCCAAGGTCGATTTTGCCAAACTTCCATTTTTTGGTACAGAAACTAAATTGCTCATGATTTAAAAAATTTAAGTTTAACATATTGTCTAAAAATTTGGGGCTTTCCATTCCCCGATTTTAAATGGGCAAAGGGAATGCCAAAATAGATTTCTGTCATTTTTTTGTTAAGAGCTTCTAAAAATCCCTGTCATTTTTTCGGAATGCTCGGGGTTTAAAAATGTCATTTAAATAAAATATTTATAATAAATATGTCATATTGACATTTTAAACAGCATTTTACTGAGAATTAAGTTGAAGAGATTAATAGGATTTCAACTTTGGAATGGGTTTGACCAAGTCGAAACGGTATTTTTCTATGGTTTAACCTTTTTAAAAATTTAGGTTATGGAGAAAAAACCAGTCAATGTACGGCTCATCGGAAAAAAAGGAAATTCCTATCAGCTTCAGTTCCCCAATCTTGATATTCCCGTCAACATGGACGAGACCGTGTACCATCGAATGCTCCACAGCAAAGAATACGAGTTTGGCCATTCCCCTACCAAGACCAAGCGACCTTCCTATTCGGCCTAAGCACTGGTATTAAAATTGATGGTAAAGCGGGCTACCTTCGAATTAGGGTCGTTGGTTGTTTGGATGCAGTTTTTGAGATGAAAATTTTAAATAGAATTGGTAGGGTTGGGGTGGGTTTGACGGAAGTCAAAAACTACCAAAAATGGTTGATTGGTATCATTTTGAATCTTTCCTTGAATAAATGGGGTGTATGACTTTTTTGGTTATTTCAAAGTGTATACAGACCCGATGGGCCGCACAAAGGTCTTTTATTCCTCTTCGTTGCTGTCCGTTTCTTCCTCTTCGCTCTCCCTGTTGAGTTTATGCTCCAAAATATTCAGCTTCTTCATTTTCTCTTTCCAAGTTTGAAGTGCCTCTTTTTGTTTGTCCAATTTATTGACGACTTCTTTGACCAAAGGATTGTCCTCTGAATCATCCGAGAAAAACTGAAGGTTGTTCTCCAACTGATGAATTTCGGATTTTACCTCGTCAATCTTACGCTTAACAAAAACACGTTCGTTGCCAATGGCGTAGTTATCCTCTGTTTTGGCAAGTTCCTGTACTTTGTTTCCGTATTTGAGCAATTCCGATTGTTGTTTGCCTACCCCTAATTTTTTAAAGAGGGCATCAACAATTTTATTGAACTTGCTATTGATGTGTTTTTTATTGTAGGGAATGCGACCATACTTTTTCCACTCGGCCAAAAAAGCTTTAACTGCTTCAATATCCTTTGTCTTGTCGCCACTAAGCTGAAATTCTTTGAGGCGGTCCAGACATTCGCTTTTCTTCTTAAAGTTTTCGAATTCTTCCTTGTGGGCCTCGTTCTTTTCGGCGTGCAAACGGTCAAAATAATGGTTACAAGCGTCTTTGAATTCTTTCCAGATTTTGTCGGAATATTTTCTGGGAACATGGCCAATTTTTTTCCAATCCCTTTGAATACGTTTCATTTGCGGGGTAACCTCTGTCCAATCATCACTATCCTTCAAAGAAACGGCCAACTCCAACAGTTCCTTTTTCTTTTCAAGGTTTTGTTGTTGCTCTTTTTTCTGATTTTTGTAGAAGGCGTTTTTTGTCCTATTGAATTTACGTACGGTTTCCTTAAAATAGCTCCAAGTTTCTTCGTTCACCTTTTGGGGCACCCGGCCTGCCTTAAAAAACGAATCCCTTAACGCTTCTACCTCTTTTATTTGTTGTTGGATGCCTCTGTGGTTATCCGCAACGTTTTCGGCTATTTTAGCGATGTTAGCTATGATTTTTTGCTTTTTTTCCAAGTTTTTCTCGTAGACCTTTTCCAATTCCTGAAAATGTTCTTGCCTACGCTGGTGCATGGCCTTGGTGGCGGTGCTGAATTTCTCCCAGATTTCCTCCCGATGTTCCTTGGCCACGGGACCAATGTCCTCTTTCCAGATTTTATGGAGCGTCTGCAATTCCCTGAAGGCTTTGTTCAAATCCGGTTCTTCCGCCAAAGCTTCTGCACGTTCCACCAACTTCTGCTTTTCTTCCAGATTGTGTTTAAAATCCAGGTCGCGCAACTCACGGTTTAGATGCAGAAAATCATAAAAGATTTCCATGTGATGGTGGTAGGTGCGCCAAACATCGTTGTAATTGGTGCGCGGTATGGGGCCTGCATTTTTCCACCTATTTTGAAGGTCTTTAAAGTTGTTGTAAGTAGTATTGATGTCTTCCTCAATATCAATCAGGCCTTTTAGCTCTTCAATAATATCCAACCTTTTTTGCAGGTTGGCCTTTAGGGATTGATCGAGTTGTTTGTAATATTGATCGCGTTTTTCCCGGAAATCCGAATATACCTCATTGAATTGCCTTTTGGCAACGGAATTATAGCGAAAATCAATCTCATTTCCTCCCTTGGATATAAATTCTTCTTTTTTCTCGTCAAGAAACTCTTGGAACTTTTGGTCAAACTCGTACTTAATGGCACTCACATGCTTGTTGATGGCCTGTACTTTCTCATTTTTCACCAAACGCTGTAATTCCCCGACCAAGTTTTCCATGGTCATGGAGTGGTAATCCAGCATTGGTATGGTATGCCGTTTTTCGTTTTCAGCATCTTCAGCATCCTCAGCATTGGATTCGTCAATCTCGTCTATATGTTCTTCGGAATCGTTCTTCTCGCTTTTGGATTCGGAAATACCTTCTTTCTCAGGCTTTTGAGACTCTTCGGTTTCAGATACAGTTTCTTCGGACACTTTAGATTCAGCTTGTGTGGCTTCTTCCAATTGTCCTTTTGTGTTTTCTGATGTTTCCTCTATTCCACCTTCAGTTTGCTGAAGTTTACGATCGTTTTCCTGCATTCGTTGTTTGTTTACCTGTTGATTGATGAAAATTATAGCCAATTTAACAACTTAATTGTCTAATAGCAAAAGTATTGATTCTTCTTTTGATGAAGTTTATAGATGTACGGATTGGTAAAAGCCCTATGCCGATTACTTGTTTTTAAGCATCGTTCCAGATTTCCCAAGCCTTTTCTGCTTGTTGCTCCAACATTTGTAGCCCATTGCAAATGGCGGCACCTTTGGCCTCGCCAGAAGTTAGAAAACTGGTTTTTTCGGGATTGTAGATCAAGTCGTACAGCAAATGATCAGCTCCAATATATTGATAAGGGAGTGCAGGTTTGTCCTCAATATTGGGGTGGGTGCCAAGTGGGGTGCAGTTAATAATCAGGGTGTTCTTCTTAATGATGGTTTGGTCCAGTTCGTCGTAGGTGTATTGCCCGTCCCTTTTACTACGCGAAACATAGGTGTTGGCAATTCCCAGTTCATCCAGAACAAAACGGACGGCTTTGGAGGCACCGCCCGTGCCCAGAATCAATGCATTTTTATGGTGCGGTTTCAAGAAGGGTTCCAATGATTTTTGAAATCCATAAGCATCAGTATTGAAGCCTTTTAGGCCATTTTCTGTAAACTGAACGGTGTTTACGGCCCCTATTTTCGATGCCTTGGCGTCCAGCTCGTCCAAATAGGGGATAACCTCTTGTTTGTAGGGTATGGTTACGTTAAGCCCTCTAAGATTATCTTGGGCGAGCACGCTTTTCAGCTCTTCGATTTTTTGAAGATCAAAATTCTCGTAGCTATGGTCATCCAGTCCCAAATCTTTAAATTTTTGGGTGAAATATCCCTGCGAGAAAGAATAGGAAATGTTTCTACCTAGTAGCCCGAACCTGTTCATTTTTTTTTCTGTTGTTGCCATACCAATCCAAAATCAATAATACCAAAATCCCCGTTAAAATAAAAAGTATGGCCCACCAAGTTTCTGCCTCTGCCATTTGGGGGAGGTGACGTTTATAGTTGAGAATTATTTTATCCCCGTTGGAATCCAATAAAGGGTTGCCGGCTTTGTCCACCTTAAAAATAGTTCTTTTCCAAGGCCAAAGTACGCCCAAAGACCCTGTGATAAAACCTAGCAATACCGCAGTCGTTGTAGCTTTAAAATGTTTGAGGACATAACTGAGCAAATGTGAAAAGGTAACCAATCCCGTAACGGACCCCAAGGTAAAAACTCCTAGTATCTTTAAGATTTGTATGCGTTCGGAATTTTTTACAAAGCTAAAATCCCCAGAGAAAACTTCAGAAAAAGTATCATAAAGTGCGTTGACCGAATCTACCAGTAGCAGGACATAGTTTCCCAATAAAATCAATATGAAGGAGCCGGACAGCCCGGGAAGTGTCATCCCGGAAACACTAACGATGCCACAGAAAAAAACAAAAAACAAGTTGTCGTTCTCTTTGGCAGGGTTTAAAAAACTAATGGAAATTCCAATGACTAACCCGATGATCCCTGCTGGAACGGTACGTTTGTTCCAAGGGGCAAAATCTTTCCCTATATGGTAAATGGAGCCTATGACCATTCCGAAGAAAGTGGCCCAGACAAAGACCTCGTTATGGTCCAAAAAATAATCTAGAATCCGGGAAACACTAAAATAGCTGACCAGCATTCCAAAAATCAGCAGGCCCAGAAATTTGGCATTGGTGTATCGGAAAAAACTTTTGAACCTGCCGTTAAAGAACAACTTCACCGCTTTGGAATTCAATTTTTGTAAGGAGTAGATAAACTCCTCGTAAAATCCGGCAACAAAGGCCACTATACCGCCCGAAACCCCCGGAACCTTATTGGCGGTCCCCATGCACAGGCCTTTTATGACCAAGAAGAAATTATCCAGAAATGTTCTAGGTTGCTGCGGCATGTGACCTGATGGTTTTTTCTTATTTTTTGGAAGCTACTTTTTCCAGGATAAAAATAAGTGAAAAACCTAGGATGGCTAAGACTATGGCCAGTATTAATTTGCTATCGCCCTCAAAAGCGCCCGGAAGTACGTTCATATCATCCACAACAATGGTTTTTTCGCCAAATGTTTTGGTTTCCAAGACTTTTTTCCACGGCCAAATTTTATTTAAGGAACCCAAGATAAACCCTGTTAGTAGTGCCAAAGTGATGTTTTTGTAGTGATTGAACATCCATTTGAGCAGGCGGGCAAAGCTCAAAAGCCCAAAAATGGCTCCAACGCCCACAGTCAAAATTATTTTGATATCCCTTTCGTGGACAGCATCCAAAATGGTTTTGTAGGAGCCTAGCAGTACAAGGATAAACGCTCCCGAAATACCCGGGAGGATCATGGCACAAATGGCCAATGCGCCCGAAAGAAACAAATAGGGCAGGCTACCCGAGTTATCGCTTGCAGGGAGTTCGGTTATAAAAAAAGCCAAGGCAGCTCCCAAAATCAATACAACCACTGTTCCCAAATTCCATCTGGTTATTTCTTTGCCTACCATAAAAATGGAGGCAACCACCAAGCCAAAGAAAAAGGACCATAATAAAATGGGTTCGTTTTCCAAAAGCCAACTCAGGAATTTTGCCAAGGAGAGCACACTGATAAAAATTCCGAGGAAAAGGGACAATAAAAAGTTTCCATTGATTTTGTTCCAAACGGCCTTGATGCCCTCTTTTTTTAAAATTGAAATCAGGGAAAGGTTTATGTTGTTTATCGAGGTTATGAGTTCTTCATAAATGCCGGAAATAAAGGCAATGGTCCCTCCCGATACTCCTGGGACAACGTCCGCGGCACCCATGGCCATTCCTTTCAGGGTAATAAAAACGTAGTCCAGTATACGACGTGCTTGCATTAATTTGTTAATAAGGCGGGGCTACTTGGCTGTTTTCCTGATTTTTGAAACCAGCGCTTTTACCCAATCAACTTCAATGAATTCAGGGAATTCTTTTTCAAACTGCTGCAATTTACCAATATCCAATTTCATAGCCTTGGATAAGATGCTTTTTGCTTCATCCAAATCGTGATTTTTTAAATGGATGCCCGCCAATTTATAGGTAAGGTTCGAATTGTCGGGATAAAATTCCAACCCTTGGGTCAACACTTGTATTGCCGAATTGTAATCTCCGATTTTGTTGAGTACTTCCGCCCAGTTCCTCCATGTTTCCAGTTCGTAATTGCCCAAGTCCACTGCTTGTTTATAGGCAAAATCCGCCTCGTCCCAATTGTTTAGGGCAGCATATAACTTTCCGGCTTTTTTCCAATATTTTGGGTTTTCCCCATCAATATTTATGGCCTTGTTGATGTAGTATATGGCTTTTTCATGGTCTTTTTGCCTAAAATGGAAATCCGTAATGGCCAACCATCCCTTGTCCAATAAAGGATCTTCGTGAACGGTGTGGTAGTAATAATATTTGGCCAGATCATAGTTGCCCAATTTTTCGTGGCATTTACCAAGCCGTAGGAAAGCATACGATGTAGGGTCTTCAATGGATATGGTGGACTCGTAGTTCTCGATGGCCTCGTTGTACCTGCCCAATTTTTCCAGCACCTTGCCTTTTTCAAAATAGGCGCCGATAAAGGAATCGTCCGAAATCACTGCAAAATCAAAAGCGGTCAAAGCCTCGATATAGCGCTTTTTGGCCAAGTACATTTTCCCCAATTGGTGCCAAGCCACCTCGCAGTAAGGGTTTCGGTCGAGATAATCGTTAAGGTATAGGATACTGCCATCATAATCCTCCAAAAACTCAAAGCAGTATACTACGTTATAGAGTGATGAGTAGTCTCCATCATCAATCTCAACGCATCTCATAAAACTAAGTTTTGCCTGCTCGTAGTTGTCCATAAATAGATACTCCATTCCCAATAGGGAGTGAATGTCGAACGAGTGGTCCGTAATATCCAATGCCTCTAGTAGAAGATTTACGGCTTCTTGGTGCTTGTCCTGTTTGGAGCGGATATTGGCCCGTTGGATATAGACTTCCTCGTTGGCCGCATTAATGGTCTGAATTTCATCCAGAAGTGTTTCTGCAGCATCAAATTTGTCCTCAAAAGCCAATACTTCTACCTGTAAAAGCTTCAATTCCATGGAATTTGGATGCTGCTCCAAGCCAATCTGAATGGCTTTTTTGCCCAAGGAGATTTTACCGTTGTTCAGGTAGTGGTGGATAATTTCCTCAAAGTCCTCCGCATCAAAAAAGTAGACGTCATCCGTCTTGAGCATGGACTCAAATTTGTTTATGGATTTGTCAGGATATTCGTTAGATTCTAACGCCATAGGAACGTTTTTGGTTGAACTATGGACTTAAAATTAACCCTTTGCGGAGCTCTTCAAGTCCAAATTCGGGGTATGTTATCAACAAATTAGTTAACAGTACTGGGTTTGTAGCTATTTAAAATACTGAGGATTTGGTCGCAGCCCTCCTCAATTTCTTTCATGGAAATGGTCAATGGGGGCGATATCCTCACGGCTTTGGGTTCAAATAAAAGCCAAAAAAGAATCAGTCCTTGTTTAGCGGCCTCAAGGATTAAATAGTCGGCCACTTCCTTGCTTGCCATAATAGGGGCAAGCATTAGGCCCTTGCCCCTTATTTCTTTTATTAAGGGATGATCCAATAATTTTCGGAACAGTTTTTCTTTTTCCAAGGTTTGTGGAATAAGGTCTGTTTCGGTGATTTCTTTGAGGGTTGCCAAACTTGCCGCTGCAATCACGGGATTCCCTCCGAAAGTAGTGATATGGCCAAACTTTGGCTGCTCTTTTAAATCTGCCATAAGCTCGTTTGATGCCACAAAGGCTCCCACGGGCAAGCCTGATGCCATTCCTTTTCCAATCACCAAGATGTCCGGCATGCAATTAAAATGTTCAAATGCGAACAATCTACCTGTACGGCCAAAACCGGGCTGTATTTCATCCAGAATCAACAAAGCACCGACTTCGTTGCAACGTTTTCTTACTTTTTCCAAGTAATGGTTCTTTGGTAAGATAAATCCAGCGCCCCCTTGAATGGTTTCCAAGACCACGGCAGCGGTTTTCTCGGTAATGTTGTCCAGTTCTTCCTTCGCATTAAATTGGACGAACCTCACATCTGGAATCAGCGGACGAAAGGCACTTTTGCGTTCCTCCAGCCCCATCAAACTTAAACTGCCCATGGTGTTACCGTGGTAGGCATTTTTTGCAGCAATAATTTGTGAGCGACCTGTGTGCCTTCGGGCCAGTTTAATGGCTCCTTCCATGGCTTCCGTTCCCGAATTGACCAAATAGGTGGTGTTCAGCTTGTCGGGTAGGTGTGCCGCCAATAACTTTGAAAATTCGACCGCTGGTTTTTGCACATACTCACCATAGACCATCACGTGCATGTACCTGTCCACTTGTGCTTTAACGGCATCCACAACTTTTGGATGGGAATGTCCCAAACTGCATGCAGATACCCCGGCCACAAAATCCAGATGGGCATTGCCATCTTGGTCGTAGATGTAGCTGCCCTTGGCATGGGAGACTTCCAAGGCCAATGGGTGTGTGGAAGTTTGGGCTTGGTATGTGAAAAAGTCGTTTTTGGACATTACGGGGTCTGTGCCTTCTTTTTAAGAACCGGTTTTTTGGGTTTTACAGCCTTGGAATTGGGTGCGTTTATAGGGTCGTTCTGGTTTTTCTGCCGTTCGTTTTCCTCAGCATCAATATCAATGGGGTTGTCTATTCCCCTAATTTTAACCAGTTCTATGCTGTTGTCGTCTTCATCAAAAATTTCCTCCTTGGACATTATTCGTTCATCACCACGCCAAACAAATCCTTTTAATTTTCGGCTTTCAACAGGCAAGTCGGTCTCGGGGAATATATCCCCATCAGGATTCACATAGAAAGTAATGTCCTCAATGTCGTTATCGGCCATGAGCAATCGAATCTTGCTGCAGATGGTTTTATCTATGCCAATGAGTTCCTCATCATCGTTGTAGACGTAGTAAATCACCTCGGTGTTTTGGACCAAATCAATGATTTTGAGCTCGTTTTCCACGAATTTGCCAAAGAGGTTTTTGCCCTTGGCTTGATTGTATCCAGTTCCACTAATGGTATCCAACGAAATAATAAAGGCATTTTCTATCACTTTTAGTGAATCGAGCTTATCGGTCTCCATGTCCGATATCAAATGAATGCTATCACCTGTGATTTGATTGTCCACGTTCCACAAAATAGGGTCGGTTATCAACTCGGTGACCCCCGTTCTCTCATCAAAATGAATGGAATCGGATTTACCGCTCAAATCGGTTTTATAGAACTTGGCATTTCTGAAAGCTCTTACGATGCGTTCCTCTTCTTTTCCTGTTACCATCAAAGTATCTCCGTGCATATAAAGCGAATCTTTTTGCACCAAACTGATGGAAACCGCCCTTTTGGTCGCAAAAACGGAATCTTTAGCCTTGTGTACCTCGGCATAGTGGGCTCTGATCACTCCATTGTTGATGGTGTCCGTAATCTGGATGTTGTTGGTGGCCGAGGCAAATTCGGTTGCTTTGTCAAAATAAAGGCTGTCCCCCTCTATGATTTTATTGTCGTAATCAATGCGGGTATTCTTAATGCCGTAGCCTTGTTCTATTTTGGTGTCGTAGAACCCACGTTCGCAGTAAATCTTATATTCTTCGCCTGTTATGGTGGATGGGCCGTACATGTAGGCGTTTTTGGAGGTAGTGTAGTAGTCCAACTGCTCGGAATCGATAATGTAATCGGGGTTGTCTATATGCACATTTCGCTGGAACTGATACTTTTTCGGGGTCATAAAATAGGTGCCCACTTTGCTGGTAAGCACATTGGCGGAATCCACCACTTTACCGCCTGAGTTGTAGTAGGCCTGTTGCTTTTCTCGATCAAAATAAAGGGTGTCCGTGGTCAATGTCATCTGGCCGTTGGTCAAATCCACTTTTTCCCAGGCTTTGGCCAGTTTGGTGTTTCCATCATAATCCATTTTGCCACTGTTCATTTCTATGGAATCCCCTTGTTGTAAACGGATGTTGCCAATGGCCTTTAAGCGGTTTTCTTCAGTATAGAAAATAGCAATATCGCACCAAAGGTCGGCACCTTGGTGTTCAAACTGGACTTGGCGCTCGTCGTCTTTGCTGAAAATGGATGCGCCAGGAAACCGAGCCTCGTCCTTGGTGAAGTTGGCTCCGTAAACAATATTTATTTGCCTTTCTCCTTTGGGTTCTTGTTCTTGGGCAAAAACGCTAAAAGTGGCCAAAAATAGAATGAAAAATGAAACGCTTTTCAAATTCATGGAATTTTGCCCAAAAGTAGGATTTTTAACGGACGTGGCATATACCGTTTAGAAAGCTTTGGCATTTCTGTTCCAAATGATTGCAGCCTTGTATTTTACTTTCCGTGTTTTAAGGAAAGCGTAATATGTCCGTAATGCTGGGTATTGTGATAAAGAACCTCCTTGTTATCTAAAACCCCGCAAACTTGCCTAACGGCAGTCAGGTTTGATTGTAGTTGCTTTAGTTTCTATGAATTTTATAGAAAACCCCCTCTCACCAAGGGGGGAAGTTTCCCTCCTATGGAGAGATTAAGGGAGGACTTAAAAGAACCTCAATCTTTTTGAAAACCATGGATTTCAAATCCATAATGGTTTATCTGTTCAAAAATGCAGAGTACATCCAAACCGATTTTTCCTGTTCACGGATGTAATCGCTCATCAAGGCGTTGGTACCCTCATCGTTGGAATCTCCGGACATTTCCAGAAGCTCCCTTTCCAAAGGTAACAGCACTTCATAGCCATTTAGGATTGCCTGAACAGCTTCCTTGCCGTTTGATACATTCTTTGCTGCTTCAATCTTGGATAGCGCTGAATAATCGGCATAATTGTGCAAAGGGGTGAAGCCCAAGGTCAGGATTCTTTCTGCAATTTCATCAATTTTCACTAATGAGTCGTTGTATAGCTCTTCAAACTTTGCGTGAAGTTCAAAGAACTTTTCGCCCTTAATGTTCCAATGGAATCCACGGGCGTTCATATAGAAAATTTGATAGTTGGCCAAAAGCTCGTTTAGCTTGTCGGATAAATCGCTGGATATTTTTTTATCGAGCCCTATTTTATTGAGTTTATCAGTCATATCGCTTTATTTTTAAATTGAATTAAAGATAGAGCAAATGTCCCGTGCTTAAAGTGATATAAGTCACATAGGGCAATGTCTTGGATACTGATAAATTAGCTTACCTATGAATAGTTTGAAGCCTGTCCGGACCTACGGATACAATTTTAATTGGTACGTTCAACTGCCCTTCCAAGAACGTAATATAGTCGTTCAGTGCAGTGGGTAACTCCTCTGCGTTGGTCAGTTTTGTAAGGTCTTTGGCCCATCCTTTCATTTCGGTATACACAGGGGTTACGTATTCCTCTTCAATATTGTAGGGCAAATGTTGGATTTCCTCTCCCTTATATTTGTAGGCCGTACAAACCTTGATGGTTTCAAAACCGCTTAAAACATCGGCTTTCATCATCATAAGCTCGGTTACCCCATTAATTTGAACGGCATATTTTAGGGCGACCAAATCCAACCAACCACAGCGTCTTGGCCGTCCAGTGGTGGCGCCGAATTCGTTACCTATTTTTGCCATTCTTGCCCCATCCTCGTCAAAAAGCTCGGTAGGGAACGGTCCGCTGCCCACACGGGTGGTATAGGCCTTGAATATTCCCAAAACTCTTTCAATTTTATTGGGAGCCACGCCTAATCCGGTACATGCACCGGCTGCCGTAGTATTGGATGAGGTTACAAAAGGATATGTGCCGAAATCAATATCCAATAAAGAGCCTTGGGCACCTTCGGCCAAAATCTTTTTGCCTTCTGCTTGGGCTTTAAAAATGTACTCCTCGCTGTCTATAAAGGTCAATTTTTTAAGTGTTTCCACACCTTCACAGAATTCTGCCTCAAGTTCGGCCAAATTGTATTGGATGTCCACATTGTAAAAATCAATCATGGCTTCGTGCTTATTGGCAAGGGCACGGTATTTTGTTTTCCAATCGTCAAACTCAAGATCACCGACACGCATACCGTTACGGCCGGTTTTGTCCATGTAAGTTGGACCGATGCCCTTAAGGGTGGAACCAATTTTGGCCTTGCCTTTGGAAGCTTCCGAGGCAGCATCCAATAAGCGGTGCGTTGGTAATATCAGATGTGCTTTACGGGATATGAAAAGCTTGGTTTCAATATCAATATTGAACTGCTCCAAGTTGTCCAGTTCCTTTTTGAAGATTACGGGGTCTATTACAACTCCGTTCCCCACAACATTTATGGCGTTCTTATGAAAAATCCCGGAGGGAATCGTGTGCAAAACGTGTTTTATGCCATCAAACTCCAAGGTGTGGCCGGCGTTGGGCCCTCCTTGAAATCGGGCTATAATATCGTATTCCTTGGTCAGTACATCAACAATTTTTCCTTTTCCTTCGTCTCCCCATTGGAGTCCAAGCAATAAATCTACCATGTAAAGTTCGGGTTATTCAGTTAGGTTTTTTTCTTTGTTTCGAGTTCCGTAGAAATATAATGAGTGATTGTTGATCTTAATGTCAAAAACCTCTTCAATTGTTTTTTTGATGGATTGAATGCGTGGGTCGCAAAACTCCACTACTTCGCCTGTATCGGTCAAGATAACATGATCGTGCTGACGGTCGAAATATGACTTTTCGTACTGTGCCTGATTTTTGCCGAATTGATGTTTGCGTACCAATTTGCTCTCCAATAATAGTTCAATGGTATTGTAGAGGGTGGCACGGCTTACCCTGTAGTTTTTGGTTTTCATTTTAATGTAGAGCGATTCCACATCAAAATGATCATCACTTTCGTAAATTTCCTGTAAAATGGCGTAGCGTTCAGGGGTTTTGCGGTGTCCTTTTTCCTCAAGGAACGAGGTGAACACGTTTTTTACAATTTCCTGATTTTTATTGTTTCCCATGGCTTTCTACCTATACTAAGGCACAAAGGTACAGTTAAAAATTAAATTCTACTTACTTTATCTATCCCTTCGACCTGCTTTAAACTGTTCATCAATCTTTTAAGGATATTGTTGTTTTTTACGACCAAGGTGATTTTTCCCTTAAAGGTACCGCCATCTGCACTAAAGTTGAGGTTGCGCATGTTCACGTGCATATTTTCGGAGATGATTTTTGTAATGTCCTTTACCAACCCCATATTGTCTATTCCCGTAATTTTAATGTCAACGGAGAATTCCTCCTGACTGGAATCTATCCATTTGGCGCTGATGATCCGGTAAGCATAGTTGGACTGTAATGATATGGCATTGGGGCAATTTTTCTTGTGCACTTTGATGCCATCGTTTACGCTTACAAAACCAAAGACTTCGTCGCCGGGAATGGGATTACAGCACTGGGACAATTTATAGTTGAGCCGTTCTTCCTCCTTGCCAAACACAAGTAAATCGTACTTGGTGGTAATTTCGTTTTTATCAACATCTTTAGGGGGGGGCGTTTTGCGCATCCGGTTCTTAAAGAAATTGATGAAGGCATTGTGATAGGAGGAAGAGAAATCCTTCAGCTTATCGTTGTCAATAACCCCGATGCCCACCCTGTAGAACAGGTCCAAGCTGGTCTTTAATTTGAAGAAAGTCACCAGTTTGTTGATGGTATCCTCGTTCAGGTTTATTTTTTGCGCTTTCAGTTTGCGTCGCAATATCTCCTTTCCTTCTTCGGCAACCTCTTTTTTCTCTTCGCTGAGCGATGATTTTATTTTGGACCTAGCTCTTGCTGTTTCGGCATAATCCAACCAGTTTTGGGTGGGTTTGGCGCTTTCCGAAGTTATAATCTCCACTTGGTCGCCACTGCGCAGCTTGGTTCCAAGCGGAACCAGTTTCCCATTTACTTTGGCACCGCGGGTCCTTAAACCGATTTCAGTGTGAATGTTGAACGCAAAGTCCAATGCCGTTGCACCCTTCGGCATGGATTTTAAATCTCCTTTGGGGGTAAAGACAAATATTTCTTTGGAGTATAGGTTCAGTTTGAACTCTTCAACAAAATCAACAGCATTGCCATTGGCACTTTCCAGTGCTTCCTGTAATTTGTTCAGCCATTCTTCTATACCTTGTTCTTTTTGTGCCCCGTGCTTGTATTTAAAGTGTGCCGCATAGCCTTTTTCGGCGATTTCGTGCATGCGCTCACTTCTGATCTGTACCTCTACCCATTTGCCCTTGGGGCCCATTACTGTAATGTGTAGCGCTTCGTAACCAGTGGATTTTGGTGAAGTAATCCAGTCACGTAATCGGATGGGGTTAGGAGTGAAGTGGTCGGTAACAATGGAATAGATTTTCCAGGCGAGGAATTTCTCGTTCTTTCTATCGGATTTGTATATGATCCGGATGGCGAATTTATCGTATACTTCGTCAAAAGAAACATTTTGGGCCTTCATCTTCCTGCGGATGGAAAAGATGGATTTCATTCGGCCTTTGATGTAATAATTCAAGCCTTCCTTGTCCAAGGATGTCCGGATTACGTTGGCGAAATCTTCGATATAGGCGGAACTTTCCTCCTCTGTCCCTTCTATTTTGGCCTGAATGTCGTTATATACTTCAGGCTCCGTGTATTTTAAAGAAAGGTCTTCCAAGTGGGTCTTGATGTTGTACAAACCTATCCTGTGTGCCAAAGGGGCATAGATATACAGCGTTTCGGATGCAATTTTCACCTGTTTGTGCTCCGGCATGGAGTCCATGGTGAGCATATTATGGTAGCGGTCTGCAATCTTAATAATGATTACCCGAACATCATCATGCAGGGTCAGCAGCATTTTTCTAAAGTTCTCAGCTTGCTGACTGATGTCTTTGTCTTTCTTTAGATTGGCAATTTTGGTGAGTCCGTCAACAATTCGGGCAACGGTCTCGCCGAACATCCGCTCAATATCGGCCAAAGTATATGGTGTGTCTTCAACTACATCATGGAGTAGGGCAGAGGCAATGGAAACGGCATCCAGGCCAATTTTGGACGCTACGATCTTGGCCACGGCAATCGGGTGGAAAATATAGGCTTCCCCTGATTTTCGTCGCTGATCCTTATGGGCATCCACGGCCACGTCAAACGCAGAACGAATCAACTTCTTGTCCTCATCAGTCAGCGTTTGGTAGCTTATGCGAAGTAATTCCTTGTACTGCTTCGCAATCTCCTTGTTCTCTTTTTCAATAGCAGCCTCTGTCATAGTATTTTAAATTTACCACAATCTTATTATCTAAACAACAAAATCTATGCCTTAAGGTTTCGGATACGTTCCACCAATGGAGGGTGGGAGTAGTGCACAAAAACATAGGCGGGGTGTGGCGTTAAGTTGCTCAAGCTTTTTTTGGACAACTTTTTTAAGGAAGATACCAGTGGTGTTGCCTCAAATGTGGTTTTGGCAAAATCGTCGGCTTGGAACTCGAATTTTCTCGATAAATAGTTCATGATCAAACCGGTGATTTCGGAGATTGGGCTGTACAACAGGGCAAAACCTACCAAAGCGGCATGGAAACTTGGTGTGGATACCCCAATGGCCAACGATATTTCAGGGTGGTTGATGAACAATGAAAGTATGAACAATGTCAGACCTGTGGTCAAGAGTGAGACAATAAGGTTGACAATAATATGCTTCTTCTTGTAATGACCTACTTCGTGGGCCAATACTGCCACAATTTCATCTTCGCTCAAATCATTGATCAAGGTGTCGAACAGGGTGATGCGTTTTTCTTTTCCAAAACCCGAAAAATAGGCATTTGCCTTTGTGGAACGCTTGGAGCCATCGATCACAAAGATGTTTTGGAGCTCAAAACCCACTTTTTGTGCATAGTTTTCAATCGAACTTTTTAAACTGCCATCTTGCAAAGGTGTTTGTTTGTTGAAAAGCGGAACAATCAATCGACTATAAAACAAATTGATAAAAAGGATAACCCCGGCGACCATGGCCCATGCATACATCCAAAAATTGGGCCCTGTAGACTGGTAAAACAGCATAAACAAGGTCAGAATACCTCCTCCAAGAACGATGGTCAGGATACCGCCTTTTAATTTGTCCGATACAAAAATGGACTTAGTGGTTTTGTTGAACCCGTATTGTTCTTCGATGACAAAAGTTCGGTAGTATGAAAATGGCAATCCTAGAATAGAGCTACCCAACATAATGATTCCGAAGAAAATCAAAGCCATTGGAATGGGTTCGTCGGTGAAGGAGCGAGTGAGTTGGTCCACCCATTCAAAACCTCCAAACAACAGAAAACATATTGTCAGCACAAGGGAGAACCCATCGGAAATCACCCCAAATCTATAGTTGGTCTGTTTGTACTGTTGCGATTTTCGATACTCGTTCTCATCATAAATATCGGCAAGCTCTGGGGGCAGTGTTGATTTGAAACGCTTGGCATTCAGATACTCCAAATACTGGTGAACCAGATATTGGACTACAAGGATGACTAGAATGACATAAAAGAGAGTATTTTTTTCCATAGCTTAAAATCCGCGCTGGCGCTTCGCCTCAAATATAAGTATTGCAGCGGATACCGAAACATTCATGGAGTCTATTTCTCCCTGCATCGGTATAATTATGTTTTGGTCGGAATTTTTAAGCCAATTTTCGGTCAATCCACTAGCCTCGGTACCCATAACCAGGGCCGAAGCGGCTTTAAAATCACATTCCACATAATTTTTGGAAGCGGTTAGGGCAGCACAGTAAATTTTGATTTGGTTGGTTCGTAAAAAAGCAATGATTTCGTCCGTGGTCCCCACGCCTATTTGGTTGGTGAAAAGGCAACCTACGCTGGAACGTATAATGTTTGGACTATATAGATCGGACTTGGGGTTTGCTATTAAAACGGCGTCCACAGCGGCCGCATCGGCGGTTCGCAAAAGTGCGCCTATGTTTCCAGGTTTTTCGGGAGCTTCGGCCACCAGCACCAAAGGTGTTTTGTTTTTAAAGCAGATGTTCTCCAATGCATGATTTTTGGACAGCATCAATCCGAGAACACCTTCTGTGGTGCCACGGTGGGCAATTTTGCCATAAACACTTTCAGAAACTTGGATGACTTCAGGATTTAAGGACTTTGTAATGGACTCAATGGAAATATCGCCTATAATTTCAGGACAAAAAAGAAGGGTTTGCAAAGTATACCCTCCCTTTTGCGCCAGTTCAATTTCCCGTTGTCCCTCTACAACAAAAAGCCCGGTCTTTTTCCGTTCACGGGATTTTTCCTTTAGTTGAAGAACTTTTTTCACCAAGGGGTTTTGGGCACTACTGATCAGTTTAGCTTCCATACGCATGGTAAAAATAGCTATTCCTGTAATTATAAAAAGGGGTTTTCGACCAATTGATAAAAGTCATATTATGAACAAATCAACCATTCTAGTGTTTTTTCTGGTCGTTTTAGCCTGCAAACAAATGCCTAAAACCGAAACAGTTAAAGAGCCTGTTCCTCAGGAAATTGATGAATCCAAAACGAAGTACCCAGATGCCATGGTTAAAGTTTTTGATGCACATGGAGGTTTGGAGCAATGGAAAAAGCAACGAACATTGTCTTATGTTCTTCCAAAACCTGAGTTGTCCGAAACACACACAGTTGACTTGTGGTCCAGAAGAGATAGAATCGTCACCAAACAATTTTCAATGGGATTTGATGGTGAAAAAGCGTGGCTTTTGGATACAGATGAAAACTACAAAGGTGACGCAGGATTTTATCATAATTTGATGTTTTATTTCTATGCCATGCCCTTTGTGTTGGCCGATGATGGTATTATGTATTCCGCAACTGAAGATTTGGAATACGGAGGGAAGAAATATCCCGGCCTCCAAATAGTTTATGAGTCCGGAGTTGGAGCCTCATCCAAAGATGAGTATTTTATCCATTTTGATCCCGAAACCCATCAAATGGCTTGGTTGGGCTATACGGTGACCTACCAATCTGGGGAAAATTCGGACAATGTTAAATGGATTCGTTATGATAATTGGCAAGAGGTAAATGGATTGATGGTTCCTAAATCCATTACATGGCACAAATTTGAGGAAAGAAAAATTCTAGAGCCTGCAAGTACGGTCACTTTTGAAGAAGTTGGCTTGAGTGAGACCTCCAAAGCTAAAGGGTTTTATGAAAAACCAGAAAATGGGGAATATGTGCCCATTAAAATGAATTAATCACACAAAACAAAAGCGGCGCCCTTCCGAGCGCCGTTTTTTATTTTGGAATCTATTGTCCTTCTTTTTCTCTTTCGTATTTGCCCATGTACCGTTTCCAAAGTTCGGTCTGGTGGGTTTCCAACGAAATATCCCTACCATCAATATAGGCTTTAGTGAGTTTATTGGTGCGCATGTCCAATGCGTCTCCCTCAGAAATAAAGAGGGTGGCACTCTTACCTTCTTCCAGAGTTCCGTACATATCATCAATACCCAAAATTTTGGCTGTGTTGCCAGTTAGTAATTGTAGGGCAGTTTCCTTATCTAGTCCATGAGCTACTGTTTGGCCTGCGTAAAAGGCAAGGTTCCTGGCTTGGAAGTTGGCGGCATCCTCATTTTGAAGGCCTACCAAAAGACCGGCATCCAACAATAATTTTGGTAATTTGTAGGTGATGTCGTAATCATCATCATCAAAACTTGGCAAGGCGTGTGTACGTTCCACTAAAACGGCAACATCGTTTTCCTTTAGAAAATCAGCTATTTTGTTGGCTCTATAGCCTCCAACGATTACCACGTGCTTCACGCCCATTGCTTTGGCCATGGTCACACCATCGGTCATCTCCTTTTCGCCATCGGCATGGATATACAAACGTTGAGTCCCATCAAAAAGACCCTGCATGGCGGCAAACGGAAGGTTTATCTCCGTCTCGCTTGTTTTTCCGTAGGCTTTGGAATTTTGGAAAAACATTTTGATGTCTTCCATTTCCTTCCCATAATCCTTGTTGGGGATATATCCTCTTTCTTCGCCCATCCACCAGCGGCCTCTTCTAAAAAAGTTTGGCCAGTTCATGTGGATCCCATCGTCTGTTTTTACGGCAGCGTCTTCCCAGTTCCATGCATCAAACTGAACAATACTGGAAGTTCCGGAAATGGTCCCGCCCTGTGGGGTTACCTGTCCGATTAACACACCGTTGGGACGCATACTTTCCACAACCTTGGATTCTGCGTTATAGGCTATCAAACTACGGACATGGGGAATCATTTCGCCAATTTCATCTTGATCGTCACTTGCTCTAACGGCATCGACTTCTACCAAACCAAGGGGCTTGGAAGGAGCGATAAAGCCTGGGTAAACATGTTTGCCCTCTGCATTGATCGTTGTCCCGGTAGTCGGTGTCGTAACATCCGCACCGATAGCGGTAATCTTTCCATCATTAAAAATAATGGTACAGTTTTCTATCACCTCGCCATTACCAATGTGGGCCGTCGCCCCAATAATGGCAACTTGTTCGGATTGAGGTGGGGCAGGGGTTTGTTGTGCGTTCAATGAAACCCCAAAAACAATTGCTATGATTAAAACTATTTTTTTCATGATCTATTTTTAAAGGGTGTCACAATTAAACTCTTCTTTCTTGCTTTGAACGGGAGTACGGGACTTTTCACCCTTCTTGTTCTCGTTCAACATCATACCAATAAGTTGGTTTTTTTCCTTTTTGATGGATTCTCGTAGCTTTTTGTCCTTTTCCAAGTCAAAATAAACTTTACCCTCGATCAATGTTTTTTCAGCTTTGGCATAAACCGATAGGGGATGGTCGCTCCAAAGCACTACATCGGCATCCTTGCCTTCCTCTATACTTCCCACGCGGTCGTCCAAATGAAGCAATTTGGCAGGATTCAAGGTTACCGTTTTCCAGGCTTCAATTTCAGACATGCCTCCGTATTTTACGGTTTTGGCGGCTTCTTGGTTCAATCTTCTGGACATTTCCGCATCATCGCTGTTAATGGCGACGGTAACACCTTGGCTGGACATGATGGCGGCGTTGTAAGGAATAGCATCGTTCACTTCATATTTGTACGCCCACCAATCACTGAATGTGCCTCCACCAACACCGTGTTCGGCCATTTTATCAGCTACTTTGTAACCTTCCAAAATGTGTGTGAAAGTGTTCACACGGAAACCAAATTTCTCGGCGACTTTCATCATCATGTTGATTTCGCTCTGTACATAAGAGTGACAAGAGATAAATCGCTCTCCGTTTAGGATTTCGGCCAAGGTTTCCATTTCCTCGTCGTGGCGGTAAGGTTCACCGCTCTTTTTCTTTTCATCATATTCCTTGGCGCGTTGGAAATAATCGGTATACACCTGCTCAACGCCCATTCTTGTTTGAGGAAAACGGGAATAACTGCCCCAGTTGGACTGCTTTACGTTTTCTCCCAGAGCAAATTTGATGAACTTGGGTGAGTTGTCGAATACCATATCCTCGGCACTTTCTCCCCATTTCAATCTAAAAATGGCAGACTGTCCACCGATTGGGTTGGCAGAACCGTGCAATAATTGGGCGGTAGTAACCCCACCGGCCAAATCACGGTAAATGGCAACGTCTTTTGGGTCGATTACATCTTCCATACGTACTTCCGCGGAAGAATTGTGTCCTCCTTCGTTAATGGATAGCGCAGCAATATGGGTGTGCTCGTCAATAATTCCAGCAGTTAAGTGCTTCCCGGTGGCATCAACCAGGGTAGCTCCCCCAGCACGCAAATCTTTACCTACTTTGGAAATTTTACCATTTTTGATCAATACATCAGTGTTCTCCAAAATGCTCTCTCCCGTCCAAACGGTCGCATTTTTAAACAATATATTCTCTTGTTCAGGTTTTTTCTTGAAGCCATATCCAACATTGGGATAGGTCAAAGCCATAAGCTGGGGCTTTTCGGCAGTCTCCTTGTCTTTGGATTTTTCTTCAAAGGATGAAGTCTTTGTCATCGTGGCCGAAGTTTCATCACCATTGGGAAGCACCACACTTCCCGTAATGGTTTCAGTGTCCGGCAGAACATGGGCCACCATACGGTAAGAACCTGCATTGTCTTCACTAAAAGAGATATTCAACCAATCGGCGGAATAATCTATCTTGGAATCTACTGTTTCGTCACCTTTTTTGATTTCCGCTTTTGGTTTATCAGCATCTCCTGTCAAGGAAACCTTGTAGGTGCTTCCGTTAACAGCGAGATTATAATCGCCACGAATATCGATGATGTCCATGCTCTCGATAACATTCTTGGTTCCCTGGACCCAGTTTTCGTAAAGCGTGGTCCCTTTGTCAAAAATATCACCAGAGGTAATCAAGAAGTTGGCTTGGTTTCCGGCCTGTAGTGATCCTATTTCGTTGGATTTTCCCAAGATCTGGGCGGGAACAGTGGTCAAAGCTTCCAATGCCTTGGTCTTGGATAGGCCATAGGTAATAGCTTTCATAATTTTTTCCTTCAAATCTTTGGGGGACTTAAGTCCGTGCAAAGTAATGGAGAAATCCACACCGTTATCGGCCAAAACCTTTGGATTTGATGGAGCCAAGTTCCAGTGCCTCATATCTTTCAAGGCAATGTATTTTGCCTCGTATGGGTTGGAAACATCGAATGCATCCGGAAAGTCCAGCGGTAGGATCAATTTGGCATTGGTTGCCTTAATTTGATCAATACGCTCGTATTCATCGCCCCCACCCAAAATGGTATATTGAATACCAAAAAGGTCTCCGATTTTATCAGCACGTAAAACGTTACCATTATCACCGGCAGCATAAATCTGGGTCAATCCCTTGTTGGCAATAAGTGCTTCCAAGGAACGGTCCTTGGTTTCCACATTGCCCTTGCTGTACCAGTCCATGTCGTAATACACTTGGCGCATCAATGCCATGGCTCCCATTAGTGAGCCTGGATAGGATTGTCTCGAAGCAATGCTTTTTTCAAAAGAAAAATATTGCGCAGATCTATCGGATAGGATACGTTGTGCTTCGGATGCTTCATCGTTCAAAGCAACCAAAAGTCCTGTCCCTCTGGCAATACCATCTTCAATGTGCGCATTGATGGTTCCAAAACCTGCATTTCGAAGTTCTTTGGCCTCTTTTTCATCATAAGTGAAACTATTGATGGCATCGTTCTCTGGCATAATATGGTCGTTCCAGTAGAATCCTTCCCTAGATGGCCCATATTGTGCCGATCTTCCGCCGCCGTTGGCTTTTTTGGGAAGTTTTACGCCAAATCCTGAGAATACATCGATGAATGATGGGTAGATGGATTTTCCATCAAGATTTTCTACAATGGTATTTTTGGGAATGCTTACGGATTTCCCCACTTGTACCACTTTGCCGTTTTGGATGAGCAAGGTACCCTTATTGATAACCTGAGTTGGGGTTACATAGATCTTGGCATTGGTGAATGCCGTGTAATTGTTGTTCCTCTTTGCCTTTACGCCATCATTTTTTGGAAAGTAGTCCTGCGCAAACAAAGAAACACTGCCCATGAAGAGAAACAGTGCTAAAAGTTTAAGTTTCATAAGGTTTGAATTGAATTAGTCGGTTTAAATATAACCTAACTCTAAGGACTCTACAAGTTTCAAGGAGAGTCTAACTGTTGATTTCGATAATTAATCATCAATCCAACAACAGAGTTGTAACTTTTGATGCCGTCCTTTTGGTTGTTTACCTTTAAAAAAGTGTTGAATACGGATTTAAATATGGGTTCCATGGGGTTCTCATATTTTTGCCAAAAATCGCGTAATTCATTAAAGTTCTCCTTTACCCCCTTGTTTATGGTGGCAACCATCTCATTGTATTGTTCCTCATCTTTATGATAAAGGTCGATGAGACAATAGCCCAAGGCATGATTGTAAGCAGAATATTTAAAGTAGGGGTCTTCACTTTGTGAAGTGACCAAAAAACCGATAAAATTAGTGGCCCCCTCGGCCGAGTAGCCTAATTGATGGCCCACTTCGTGCCCGCTAACGGTGGGCAACCTAAATTTTGGGGTGATCCCGTTTACCTGTGCCTCGTTGGTAAAAGGGTTTAGGTAGCCGCCGTATCCCATAAAAGTGAGTGGAATACTGTATATGGAAGACTTTAGACTGCGGTGTTCGTATCCAAAATCGGGATATTGTTTTGCGAAGTTCCCGTAGGCCTCTTCCGTTTTTGAGAAGATTTCCTTTTTGGAGTAGGGTATATGCACGGGTGAAACGGTATCCCCTGTCAACTCAAATTGATATTGGTTTGTTTTTTCGACAATGTATCGGGTTAAATCAACCAATTCGTCAACCGTGTATTCGCGTTCAATGCCCAATTTCCAGTTGATGGGTTGGCGGTGATAGTTCATGCCCCAAAGTAGATGAAAGGCAAAATAAACGATGGAAAGTACTACAACAATATCCTTTAAGAACAATAGCGGTTTCCTTTTGATACTTTTCCAATGCCTGTAAAGATATCCAATGGCTAAAATCACCAGAGCAGTGTACAACAAATCTCCAAAAGAGAAGGGAATCCAACCAAACAAGGTTCGTAGCAAGCGGGAAATGTAGCTGTAAATCCCATTACTGTAATAATCCTCAACAAAGGTAGGGTAGCTGCTGAGCCATTTTACCAATAGTATTTGTACTGGAAGGGCTAGAGCTATGATTGTTTTGGTTTTTTGTCCCATCAAAAACGAAAGCAAAGCGTTATAAGAACTGAAAAATAAAAAGCCGCACAGAAAAGTACGGCTTTTTTATATTGAATCTGTTTGTGTTGTTATTATTGAATTCCAACAACTTCTATATCAAAGACCAAGGTGGAGCCACCCGGAATAGGGCCATAATCATTGTCCCCATATCCTAAATGCGGGGGGATGAACAAGCGGAGTTTGTCACCGACCTTCATGGTCAATAACCCTTCGCGGAAACCTGCCGCCAATTGTGCATCGGGGCTATAATCCATTGGGAAAGGTCGGTAACCGCCCTGATCCCTTCTTCCAGGGTTCAACTGGTTGAATTGCTCGGCAATTTCTTGAATATTGCTATCAAATAAATCACCGTTGAACAACCATCCTGCATAGTTGACCAATACTTTTTGACCTACTTTGGGCTGCTCCCCATCACCTTCCTTTAAAGTTAAAATACGCAAGCCACTGGAAGTTTCTTCGGCCTCATTGATTTGTTCCGTAAACTGAGCGGCCAAATCTTCTTTCATTTTTTTGAATGCCTCTTCGGCTTCTTTGGCTTCCTCAAAATAATCGCTCATAATTTGAACGGCATCAAACTGTCGAGCTTCCTTGCCATTGCGAACAATTTCCACATGATCCATTACAATATCGGTAGTTGGCTTGTCACCAGCTCCGGTTTTTACATTGGCAATGGAGTCCACCACATCCATTCCTGCGACCACTTCACCAAAAACAGTGTGTTTGTCATCCAACCATGGCGTTGCTTTGTGTGTGATAAAAAATTGGCTGCTGTTTGTCTTGGGGCCCCTGTTGGCCATGGAAAGGATTCCTTTTTTGGAATGCCTCAACGAATCGTTGAACTCATCCTTAAAAGTGTATCCAATATTTCCACTGCCTGTGCCTGTAGGGTCCCCTCCTTGGATCATAAAATCTTTGATGACCCTGTGGAAAACAATGCCGTCATAGAATTTTTTGTCCTTGTACTCATCGTTCACGAAAGGGTTCTTGCCTTCGGCCAAAGAGACAAAGTTGGCCACGGTAACCGGGGTCTTTTTATATTCCAGCTGTATAATGATATCTCCCTTGGTAGTTTGGATATCTGCAAAAATACCATCACCCAAATCGGCATACTTGCTCGACTTGCATCCTATGATCACTAGGAGAAATAAGGGTATGATGTAAAATAATTTCTTCATTGTTTAAGAATTTAGTTTAAACTGTCGTTGTCTATTATGATTGTATGTAATTCTACGGATGATTTAAGCGGCGTTTTTGGTCCAATGGCCTTGTTGTCTCCTTGATAGCCATAGGCTAGGGGAGACGGGAACAAAAATGTGGCCTTCTCGTTTATTTTTAAAAGTTTAACGGCATTTTGAAGCCCAGGAAACAGTTGTTGCTTGTCTATTACGTGGGATATCGGTCCAATTTCTTGCGCCGTATAAATGGTGTCGTTGCCCAAGCTCATCAAATTATAGGAAAACAAAATTTGATCTCCCGTTTTTAATTGATATGTTGCCGTATCGTTCTTGGACTCGTAATAGTACCAAAATCCATCTGGACTGGACAGGTATTCGTGAACCGTATCTTTGGAGATGATTCCTTGGATAATTTCTTCCTCTGCGGCCAAAAGTTTTTTGGTGCGTTCAATGGATTCCTTGTAAAAACTACCCGATTTGACTTCCACCGGTTTTCTTGGTTCTGGACCTCCACAGCCTATAAGCATTATAGTCAAAAGTATAGCTGGCAAAAATCTCATGGGTTCAATTTACTTTTATAGGTCTTCAAAATCTCATTGAATTTGGATATGGTCTCTTCCATGCTCACATCGCTTCTGCCCCCTGCAGCATTGGTATGTCCTCCCCCATTAAAATGTGTTCTCGCAAATTCGTTAACGGAAAAATCCCCAACGGAACGTAACGAGATCTTGATAATACCTTCTTCGCGATTTTCAATAAAAATGAGTGCAAAAATAATACCTTCCAAAGTTAGCCCATAATTTACGAATCCCTCTGTGTCCCCCTTTTTAAAATCGTATTGGTCCAATTCATCTTGGCTAAGGGTAATGTATGCCGTTCTATATTCGGGCAGGATCACCATGTTGCTCAAGGCTACACCCAGCAAATGTAGGCGAGATGGGGAATTGGTATCAAAAACTTTTTGATGGATTTCCATATTGTCCGCACCCTTGTCAATAAGTTCGGCCACTACACGGTGCGTTTTGCTCGATGTGGAACGGTATTTAAATGAACCTGTATCCGTCATGATGCCTGTGTACAAATTCGTGGCGATGTCGGCATCAATAAGACTGGTTTCACCCAAAAAGTCGATAAAGTTGTAGACCATCTCACAGGTGGAGCTCATGGAAACATCGGAATAGGTCACCTTGGCATAATCACTTGGTTGTTGGTGATGGTCTATCATAATAAAACCTGCATTGGCCTCTTGCAAAACCGTTTCCATTTGTCCAACTCGGGAAAGGTCGTTAAAGTCCAAGGTAAAAATTACAGTGGCCTGATCAATACGTTCTTTGGCTTGCGAGTTTTCCTTTTCAAAATTTATGACCGTATCGTTTCCTGGCAACCATTTCAGAAATTTAGGGTAGTCATTAGGTGTCACAACGTGCACCGTTTGCCCCTTTTCTTTTAAAAAAGCATAGAGGGCCAAACAGGAACCCATGGCATCTCCATCGGGGTTTCTGTGGGGAACGATCACTATTTTCTGAGGTTGGGAAAGAATCGACTTTACTGTCGTGATATCCGCTGAATTCATGCGACCAAATATACAATATTATAATGTAGAGGAAACTTGGTTTATCCGTATTTTTGGTTCGGTAAAAGCACATCATGAAACATTTTTATATTTTACTGACTGTTCTGGTTCTTTTTTCGGCTTGTAAAAAGAAAGCGGAAAAAGCAGTTGGGGTTGTGGATAGACCAACACTGGATTTTGTTGTGGCCTTCGGCTCTTGTAACATGTCGCAGGAACCGAATCCTTTTTGGGAAGATATTTTGGCGGAAAAACCCGATGTGTGGATTTGGGGCGGGGATATTGTCTACGCGGATACGGATGATGTGGAAAGATTACGTACTATTTATGCAATGCAGGACACTGTTGCAGGCTATGCCAAATTGAAAAATGAAGTGCCCATAATAGGTACTTGGGACGACCATGATTTTGGTGTGAACGATGGGGGTTCCGAGTTTTCCATAAAGGCCGAAAGCCAACAGGTTTTTTTGGACTTTATGGGTGTGCCCGAGGATAGTGAAAGAAGAGACCAAAAGGGAGTGTATGCTTCCCACCAGTACGAGGTCCCAAAGGGAAAAGTGAAGATCATTGTGCTGGACACCCGATATTTCAGGAGCGAACTCATCAAAGATGAGGATTCCAAAAAACGGTATAGACCCACTATGGATTCTACGGCTACCGTACTTGGAAAAACGCAATGGAAATGGTTGGAAAACGAACTTAACGGTTCGGATGCCGATTTCAATTTGATCATGTCCAGTATCCAGGTACTTTCGGGGGAGCACGGTTTTGAAACTTGGGGCAATTTTCCTTTGGAAGTGGAAAAGTTGGAAAACATGATTGCTGAATCAGGAGCCAAGGGGGTGATCATCCTATCTGGGGACAGACATATTTCCGAATTCTCCAAAACGGATATTGATGGTCTTTCCTATCCCTTGGTAGATTTTACCAGCAGCGGACTTACCCATTCCTACTCTAGCTTTAGCGGTGAACCCAATCAGTATCGCGTAGGGGAGGTGGTTTCGGATAAAAGTTACGGTATCATCAACCTAAATATTGAAGAAAAAAAGGCAGAATTCAAGATTATGGGAGATAACGGAGCTGTGCTCCAAGAGTTAAAACAAAGCTATTGAGCCTTGTACCTTGTTTGAAAAAGCGTAAGTTTGCGCAAAATTTAAAAAATGACTGGAAATAGAACATTTACCATGATTAAGCCTGATGCCGTTGAAAACGGTTACATTGGTGCAATTTTGGATAAAATAACGGCTGCTGGTTTTAAGATTGTGGCCATGAAGTTTACACAATTGAGCAAGAGGGATGCCGAAATATTCTATGCCATCCATAAAGAGCGTCCATTTTTTGGCGAGTTGGTAGAGTTTATGACAAGAGGGCCCATTGTGGCCGCTATTTTGGAAAAAGACAATGCAGTGGATGATTTCCGCGCTTTGATCGGTGCCACCAACCCGGAGGAAGCTGCTGAGGGAACCATTAGAAAATTGTACGCGGCCAGTATCGGTGAAAATGCAGTACACGGTTCCGATAGTGATGAAAACGCTGCTATAGAGGGTGCTTTTCACTTCTCAGGAAGGGAAATTTACTAATCGCGATACAAAGATATTTTAGTGGAAGCCACCTTTTTGGGTGGCTTTTTTTATTCCACATTTGTTGCGGAATCTCATAAAGAATATTATGAAGGGTTCTAAATAAGGTTTCCCGTCGCTTTGCCCTGTCGAAATGACACTTTTTGAGGACTTTGTCATTTTGAGTATAGCGAAAAATCTCTCAAATCAATAATTGATGGTTGTTCTCGATTGCTCCTTCGACAGCGCCCGAACTGACATTCCGATTACCTTAAAACCAATTTTTTCACCAGTTCTTTCCCTAATTCTTCATTGATCATCTTAATAATTTTGGTTTTGCCCAAACTCAATTCTTCTCGCAATACGGAAGAGGAGAGTGAGATAAATAGCGTTTCGTTCCTTAGTTCAACCGCGGTAGTATAGTTGTTCACTCCATTGCCCATCAATTTAACCCATGCCTCTCTGGCGTCCACTTTGTCCATGCCCTTTTGGAGCTTGTTCTCTTTGATAAACTCGCTCAAAGCTTCGCTTAATGGTATGTGTGAGCTATGCCGTTTGGCCATTACTGTGGAATTTTGATAGGTTCAAAACGTTTGTACTTGTAGACAACACCCTCTTGGTTGGTTACCGAAAAAGAAACTGAATCCAATTGCAGCAGTTTTTCCTCCCACTCGCTAAACCCGCTTTCATAATATAAGGTAAATCTTTCATTGGATTGGGTTATGGTGAAACGCTCCACATCCTTTGAAGTGTTGTAGGTACCATCAAACTTCGGCTTCATTTTTTTTCGATATCCTCTCTGTTCTTTTAAGTGGATGAAATCGATGCTTGTGTTTAAGCCATATTCCTTGATGGACCCATCAGGAAATTCTACCTCTGAAATTTCCCAGTATCCATTCAAATAATGCAAATCATCTTTATTTACGGATGAATCGTTGCATCCCCAAAGCGTCAAAACCAATAATAGGGAAAGGATCTGTCTCATGGTGCTACAAGTTAAATATTTTATAGCTCTGGTGAATGTTTTTAATGATCTCTTCTGTCCTGTCGGCGTGCGTGTCACTGATAAAAATCTGTCCAAAATTATCATCTTTCACTAATCCAACAATATGGGATACCCTGTTTTCGTCCAGTTTGTCAAAAATATCATCCAATAATAGAATTGGGGTGGTGTCCGCCAATTGCTTGATGAAATGGAATTGCGCCAGTTTCAATGCGATCAAAAAGGATTTTTGTTGCCCCTGGCTCCCAAACTTTTTGATGGGATGCCCCGCTATCGTGAAGCTGAGGTCATCTTTATGAACACCGACCGATGTGTATTGCAACGCTCTGTCTTTTTCAATATTCTTTTCCAAGAGATTCAGGAGTGTGTCATCGCTCAACTGACTTTCGTAGGAGAGGTCTATTTGCTCATCTTTTTCGGAAATATTTTGATATTGTTCTTTAAAAATGGGCAGAAAAGAGTCGATAAATTCAACCCTTTTTTGATGGATTTCCGTTCCCAAGGTATTCATCTGTTCGTTGTAAATGCTCAGGGTATCACGGTCAAAAGTACGGTTGGCGGCAAAATATTTTAGCAGGGAGTTCCGCTGCGAAACCACCTTGTTGTATTTGATTAGGTTTTGCAGATACACCTTGTCGGATTGTGAAATAACCCCGTCCATAAACTTCCTTCGGGTCTCGCTTCCTTCCAAAATAAGGTCACGGTCGGAGGGGGAAATAATCACCAAAGGCAGAAAACCTATATGTTCGGAAAACTTTTCATAGGGTTTTCCATTGCGTTTTATCACTTTTTTGGTTCCTTTTTTAAAGGAACAAAGAATTTTTTCCGTTCTGTTGTGCTTCTCAAATTCCCCTTCGACCACAAAAAAATCCGTTCCGTGTTTTATGTTTTGTGTGGACACGGGATTAAAGTAGCTTTTACCAAAACATAAATGGTAAACAGCATCCAAAACATTGGTCTTTCCCACCCCGTTATCACCCACCAAACAGTTGATCACGGGGTCGAAATCCAGCGCCTTGGAATCGAAATTCTTGTAATTGACTAAAGATAAATGTCTTAAAAACATAAAAAGTTAGAGAAACAATTTGGAATTAAAAGGTGGCCCTCCAAAAAGGGATTCCAAAAATAACGAATAAATTACCTTTTGGTTTTGGATAAAAACTTTATTTTTGCGCGACCAATTAAATGACGGATGGCAACATACAAGAAGAGAGGCTTTAAGCCAAAAAATAAGGAAGAGGAAGCTCAGTTAGAGGAACACGACAGTACAACCGCTGAAGTTTTCAATACTTTGGACGAGGGTGCTTCCAAGACCGAAGCATGGGTTCAAAAAAACCAAAACTACATTTTGGGCGTTATTGGTGTAATTGCCGTGGGTGTATTGGCCTACTTGGGTTACCATCAATTCATCCAGAATCCGAAAGAAGCTGCCGCAGCAAACGAACTTTTTTACCCACAACAATATTTTGATCAAGCCTTGGCAAGTGAAACAGAGAAAGATTCTTTGTTCACTTTGGCATTGAACGGGGCCCAAGGTAAATATGGGTTCTTGGATATTATCGAGGAATACAGCGGAACCAAAGCAGCGAACTTGGCCAAATATTCGGCAGGCATGACGTATTTGAACTTGAAACAGTATGATCAGGCCATTGAGCATCTGGAGGGCTTTTCTTCTGATGATGATATTATGGGAGCCATGGCCAAAGGTGGAATCGGAGATGCTTTCTCACAATTGAACCAGCCTGAAGACGCATTGGACTACTACGAAAAAGCCATTGCGCATAGCGATAACGAGTTTACTGCACCAAGATTTTTACACAAAGCAGGTGTGATTGCCTTGGAACTCGGGGAAAAAAGCAAGGCCTTAGGGTACTTTGAACGCATCAAAGAAGAATATCCCAACTCACAAGAAGCGAATAGCATTGATGCACTGATCGGACTGGCGCAAAACTAAACCATGGCCACAGCGAACAAAAACTTATCCGTTTACGATAAAAGCAAAATCCCAAATGCGAAGAACCTTCGGTTTGGGATTGTTGTTTCTCAATGGAACGGCGGAATTACCGAGGCCCTTTACCAAGGTGCCGAAGAAGCTTTAATGGATTGTGGAGCACTCCCTGAAAATGTGCTTCGTTGGGATGTGCCCGGAAGTTTTGAATTGACCTTCGGTTGCAAAAAAATGATTCAAACAGAAAAAGTTGATGCCATTGTAGCCATTGGCAGTGTTATCCGTGGCGAAACCAGTCATTTTGATTTTGTTTGCAGTGCAACGGCCCAAGGTATCAAGGATTTAAATGTGGCGTATGATGTTCCCGTGATCTTTTGTGTGTTGACGGATGATAACATTGAGCAATCCAAAGCCAGAAGTGGGGGCAAACACGGAAACAAAGGAACCGAAGCTGCCATTGCCGCCATTCAAATGGCCGTGCTGGGGAAATAAGTTCAAGTTCAATAACTCCAACAATCCATTTATCCAATAATCCAAAGATCTGGTTAGCTGTTAACATTTTTTGGGACAAACGCCCAACCCTTTTTTTCTATTTTGAGTACCTTTGAGGCTACAGCGATAAGGATACCATGCGAAACCCTTTAAAACTTAGAAAAAATAAGAGCTTCGATTACTCCCCCAGATATTACAAGGGAGAGGGAAATCCTTATAAAATTGAGCACAAACTCGATAAATTTCGAAGTACGGCACATTCTACAAGGGGGCTCAAGAATAAGTTGACTTCTGCGGTTGATGATTTACAGACCGAAGGGGATAAAAATTTAAAGCTTCGTTTTTGGATTATTGTGGCCGTTTTGGTGTTGCTGTTCCTGTTTATCATCGATTTTGATCTATCAATATTCCTGAATCCATAATGGCGGACATCATCAAACTTTTACCGGACCATGTCGCTAACCAAATAGCTGCAGGGGAGGTGGTCCAACGACCCGCTTCCGTTGTAAAGGAACTTTTGGAAAATGCCATTGATGCAGGTTCAACTTCTATAAAACTTATTGTTAAAGATGGTGGCAAAGCACTTATCCAGGTGGTTGACGATGGTGTTGGTATGAGCGAAACGGATGCCCGATTGTCTTTTGAACGGCATGCGACTTCCAAAATATCATCGGCGCAGGACCTGTTCAATCTGGAAACCAAAGGTTTTCGGGGAGAGGCCTTGGCCTCCATTGCCGCAATTGCCCATGTGGATATGCAAACCAGAACCTCGTCCAATGAGGTGGGAACCCATCTTAAGATTGAAGGCAGCAAGATTGTTTCCCAAGAAGTTGTAGCGACTCCAAAGGGAACTTCAATATCCGTCAAAAACCTGTTTTTTAATATTCCAGCAAGACGGAACTTTTTGAAATCGAACCAAGTGGAGCTTCGCCATATTACCGACGAGTTTCATAGGGTAGCCTTGGTACATCCCAATATTGAGTTCCATTTTTACAATAACGGCTCTGAGATTTTTAACCTGCCCAGCACAAAGCACCGCCAACGAATTGTGCACATCTTTGGCAGTAAAATGGAGCACCGTTTGGTACCGGTAAACGAAGAAACCGAAGTGGTGAAAGTATCTGGTTTCATCTGTAAACCGGAGTTTGCCAAAAAGAGCAGGGGAGAGCAGTTCTTTTTTGCCAACGACCGTTATATCAAAAGTCCTTATTTGCATCACGCCGTGGTAGCTGCTTTTGAGGGGTTGATAAAATCCGACACCTACCCTGGTTATTTTTTGTTTTTGGATGTGGATCCATCTTCCATCGATATCAACATCCATCCCACAAAAACAGAGGTAAAGTTTGATGATGAGAACACCTTGTATGCCATTTTAAGGTCAACCATTAAGCATAGCTTGGGACAGTTCAACGTGGCCCCTGTATTGGATTTTGATCACGATCCCAATTTGGACACGCCCTATTCCTACAAAGAGAAGGGTGCAGTGTTGCCCAAAGTAACGGTGGACGCCACGTTTAACCCTTTTGAAGAATCAACTCTCAAGAGAAGCAATGGTGGAAGTGGTCTCCGTAAACCAAGTACCAAGGGTTGGGAGGATTTATATGAAGGTCTTGGCACTCAAAGCGATCACCAAGAATTTAGTAGTCTGGTCATTGAGTCCGAGGGCGAGGGGCAGGGCACTTTATATCCTGGCGAAGGTGTCGAGGAACATTTGGCCAGTACGTTTCAATTGCGCCGAAAATATGTGGTAAGCACGGTAAAATCCGGGATGTTGGTCATTCATCAAAATAGGGCCCACGAGCGTATCCTTTTTGAGAAATTTTTGGGCGAGATTACCGTAAAAGAGGGTGTGAGCCAACAATTGCTGTTTCCTTTGGAACTGACCTTTAATAAACAGGAATTGGCGGTGCTCAAGGAAATCAAAGAAAGTCTGACAAACATTGGTTTTGCATTCCAGAGTTTGGAGGAGGAAACTGTAAAAGTGACAGGCGTACCCATGATGGTTCCCGAGAGTGGGATTGGCACGGTATTGGATCGCTTAATTTCAGATTATATGGAGGGTTATGCCGATGGCTCCATTTCGCAGGCCGAAATGTTGGCCAAGGCATTAAGTGGGAATTTGGCCGTAAGAACTGGCGATGTGTTGGACCAAGAATCGCAATTGACCTTGGTGAACAACCTTTTTGCGTGCAAGGAGCCCAATTTGAGCCCTTTTCAAAAAATAACATATACCATTATCTCGGAAGGGGATATAGATAAAAAATTTAATTAAATGGGTAGACTTACCGAGGCAGTAAAGCATATTTTGATCATTAACGTGATCATGTTTCTTGCCACACAATTATACGGAGACCAAATGTACCAATGGATGTCACTTTGGTTTCCCAAAAATTCCAATTTTGAATGGTGGCAGGTGGTAACCCACATGTTTATGCATGGTAACTTTATGCATATCCTTTTTAATATGTACGCGCTTTGGGCCTTTGGTACGCCTTTGGAGCGTATTTGGGGCAAAAACAAGTTTATTTTCTTCTATTTTTCGGCAGGATTGGGTTCTGCCGCATTGCATACCGGGGTGAATTATTTCCTTTTCAACGAAGGAATGAGTGCTTTGGAAGGTGCAGGTATTGCCCGTACACAGATTTTGGATATTTTGGCCAACGGGCAGTATAGCCCCGGTTGGTACGATATTGTTGGGAAGAGTACGGTGGATAGTATGTTGACAGCTTTCAACACCCCAGCAGTTGGGGCATCGGGGGCTATTTACGGTATTTTGGTGGCTTTTGCATTTATGTATTCGGAGGCCAAACTGATGCTTATCTTTTTGCCCGTACCGATAAAGGCGAAGTACTTTGTGCCGATTCTTATTGCCGTTGACCTTATTTTTGGAATAGGCAATGTTAATACAGGGGTGGCACATTTTGCACACATTGGCGGTGCTTTAATTGGTTTTATAATGATGTGGTACTGGAAAAAGAACCAGTTCAACAGTAATCGGTGGGATTAACTTATGATGAACGGTGGGCTACGATATCAATTTGCGAGGCTTAGTATTGCAGAGAAACTTATAGCGGTAAACGTACTGTTGTTTTTGTTGGATGGTCTATCCGGAGCGTTACTGGGTCAATCCTTTTCGCATTGGTTCCATTTGCCGAAGGATTTCTTTGAATTTTTGGCACAACCGTGGTCTTTGGTCACATATTCATTTTTCCATGCAGGCTTCGGTCATATTTTTTGGAATATGATCGTACTTTACTTTGCCAGTCGAATCTTTTTGAACCTTTTTGATGCCCAACGCTTTATCAACGTCTACTTTTTAGGATTGATATTGGGTGGGTTGGTATTTCTGCTCAGCTATAATGTTTTTCCAACCTTGGTCAATTCCAATACAGCTTTAATCGGAGCATCTGCAGGTGTAAACGCTGTGCTCATTTTTGTTTGTGCCTATATTCCCAATCAAGAAGTTCGTGTTATTTTCTTCAACATCAAACTATGGTATATCGGGGTTGCTTTGGTGGTAAAGGATTTGGTACTCATTGGTATGGGCGACAACATTGGTGGGGGAATGGCCCATTTGGGAGGTGCTTTTTTGGGGTATATGTATGCTAGGCAACTGTTTAAAGGCAATGATATCGGTGCTGGTTTTACCAAATTGAGAAATTCAATCGTAGACCTTTTTAAACCTAGAGAAAGAAAGGCCCCCATGAAGACGGTCTATAAGAAAAAAGCGGCATCAAAAAGCAAAGTAGATTACGATAAACAAGCCAAACAAAAAAAGATAGATTCCATTTTGGATAAAATCAGCAAGTCTGGCTACGAGAGTTTGTCCAAGCAGGAAAAGGACTTTTTGTTTAAGGCCGGTAAGGAAGATTAGACCGTGAAAAAAGCTACCTCGATAATTGATAGGATTGTGTATGCAATCAATGTGTTAGTTGCGGTTTTATTGATAATCACCGGCATACTATCCTATATGCCGTTCCAGATTGTTTCGGCCTTATCTGTTCTAAGTTTAGTTGTTCCCTTTCTTTTTGCACTTAATATCTTATTCCTTGTTTACTGGGGCATCAAACTAAAAAGACAGCTTGTTCTTTCCTTGGTTGCGATTGTCCTTGGTTATTTAATGTTTGGACCTTTTTATGGATTGGGCAATGACCCTGTTCCCCAAAAAAAATCATCCGACTTGAAAATTATGTCCTACAATGTTTGGGGGTTCAACAAAAATGGATGGATGAAAGAGCCTGGTGTTGGAGATAGCATTGTTGAACTTGTTAAAAAACAGGACCCTGATATATTTTGTGTGCAGGAACACAGTAGGGCACGGTATCGGGAGTTGAAACAGTATCCATACCGTAGTGAAACCCCGTATGCCAATAAAAGAGCAACGCAAGCCATATTCTCCAAGTTCCCAATAATAAGTGGTGGTTCGTTAGATCTTCCTGGTACACAGAACAACATTATATATGCAGATATTTTATTTCGAAGAGATACCATTAGGGTTTATAATCTGCATTTGCAATCGTTTAAAATAAGACCCAGTGCCGATAATTTTTCAGATGGGGAAAAATCGGAGAGAACATATAAAAGATTGGTCCATACATTTTCGAAGCAGTTGGAGCAGGCGGAAATATTTAGGGAACATTTTGAAAACAGCCCTTATACCAATATAGCTTGTGGTGATTTTAACAATACACAGTTTTCCAACATCTACAAAATTGCAAAGGGAGATTTGCAAGATACTTTTTTGGAAAAGGGCAAGGGCTTTGGCCGTACTTATGATTTTTGGAAGATTCCATTGCGTATCGATTATATATTGGCCGATTCTGAGTTTGAAGTGCTTTCCCATCAAAATTTTGATGACCGATTGTCCGATCACTATCCTATTATGGCCACTTTGCGCTTCAGCTCACATGAGTAGGCAATCCAATGTATCGGCAAAAATGTGGATGATCAAGGCCAATCCAATTATTCGTGTGGGTTTAAAAAATGGCAAAATGCAGTAGATGGCTATTGCCCAATAACTGTGTAGTGTATGAAAACCAATGCTACAACGGTTGGTATCAAACAGAGGAGTGGCCCAAAGGTGATCTACATCGATGATAATTCCCGCCAACAGTATTAATGCCACTTTGGTTCTATGGTCCTTGAAAAACCAAATGGCTATCAAAATAGGGATTAAAAAGTGTATGCCGTAATGGAGTAGATGCCTAAGCATGTTTTAAATCCAAAGATAGACTTTTTAGGTAACTGAGCGTGTTGGTGCCCTCGTTGAACAGGAGGTCCAACACACTTAAATTGGGGATGAATCCGTGGCGTTCCTCAAATACTTGGGCATAAGATCCCATATTCCAATTCCTTTCCTTTTTTGCTTCTACCAAAAACCGAGCATCAAAAAGCGTTGCTGGTGACACTTCGTATTTTTCGGATTTTTCTGTTGGGATTGCCAGCCCAATACAATCTGCAATTGTTTCTATGGTTTTTAAATTGAAGTCGTAAAGGGAGTCTTCAGAGTCTTCGTAAAGGGGTCTTAGCTCATCCTCATAAAATTCAAAAAATGGTGAGGTCCTGTATGCAGTTTCCAAAGTACGCCAATGTTCTTTTTTCCAGTTATAACTGTTCTCCGTGCCTACATCAACATATTTTTGTCGACCTTCTTGGCCACCAACGTGCTTAATGGGGACGTTGAGCATGTGCTTGCCCTTATCTGTGGAAATATAACAGCGGTTTCTGTACGTCTGCTTCTGAAAATTATCATGGGCCTCCCAAACCACTTCATGCTGCACAATGGCCGCAAAAGTGGCAATACTTGGAAAATAAGAGGGATGTACGAGTATTTTCAAAGAACAATGTAATTAACGGTTATCTATGCTTTGCTCTTCTTTTTCTTACGGAAGAAATCAAAAATGAACCAAGCTGCCAAAAGCCCGATGAAATACCAGAAATAGGATACAGGTTCGCCGCTTCCGCCAACGGTAGTAAATACACGGTCCCAACGAACTCTCCAATTGGCGATTCCTTGTCTAAAGTTGTCAAAGCTCATCCAAAGGAAAACAGGCTTGCCCACAATGTGGTCGGCAGGAACATACCCCCATGTCCTACTATCTTCGGAGTGGTCACGATTGTCACCCATCATCCAATAATAATCTTGTTTAAAAGTGTAGGAATCGGCTTCCTTTCCGTTGATGAGCACTTTGTTTCCTGTTACTTTTACTTCGTTGTGCTCGTAATCGCGGATGATTTTTTTGTACAACGGAATAGTTCTCGAATTGATTTCCACCGTGGTTCCTTTCTTAGGAATATAAATCGGTCCAAAGTTATCGTTGTTCCAAGGGTAGAGGGAGGGTTTTTGTGGGAAAGCACCGCCATATTCCCCTTTGGGTTCTATGGTCTGTACCACTGAGTCTATTGCAGGATTGCTCCTAAGGGCATCAACCATTTCACTGGTGAGGTTGGCCATCCGGGAGCGGGGTTTTTCCTCGGTGAGCGAAAGCCGCAATTGACGAATAACATCGGTTGGAATACCATTTTCCTGTGTGTAAAGCTCAATTTTGCCATCGTCCGTTGGTCTTGCACCGGAAATGTATGGCGCCAACCCATTATATTGGGATTCATTGATGTTGGTGGCAATATATTTACGAACGTAGTCGGAAGCATCAACATCCTCCAAATATTTACTGGACACCCCATTTTTAGCATAAATGTCATACATATACATGGGTTTTGCCCTGTCCGAAAGTTGAAGCTGCTCACCGTTGATGTGCACATATCCATTGATTACTTCCAATGAATCCCCGGGGGTTCCCACACATCGTTTTACGTAGTTTGATTTTTTGTCGATAGGTTTTATAACTGCCTTTTGTGCCTTAAAGAATTGATACAGCGTATCAGCGGGCAAGCTAAAGACAACGATGTCGTTCTTCTCCACTTTTTCAAAACCGGGCAAACGCATATATGGAAGTTGCAATTTGTTTATCCAAGAAGTTTTGTGAGTTTCCGGATCAACGTCAGCTAGGTAAGATCTTGTTTTGAGTATGGGAAGGGTGTCATGGACCATTGGCGCCGCCAAGGTGGTCATGGGCACTCGTGCACCGTAATGGAATTTGCTCACAAACAAGAAGTCGCCGACCCGCAAGGTGCGCTCTAATGATCCCGTTGGAATTACGTAGGGTTGAATAAAATAGGTGTGGACAAAGGTTGCAGCTACAACGGCAAATACAATGGAGCTTACCCATTCGCCCAATCCCGTTTTAGGTTTTAGGCTGCGGTCTTCAATGTACTGTACGTCCTCCGCATAATTAAGGTAATAAATGTAAAAGCCAAGGGTAAGGATGACCAGCCAAGTATCTACAAGCGAGTTCTTTCCGAAACTGCGGATGGTTTCCACCCAAACTACGGGGAACATCAATAAATTAATGATGGGAATGAACAACAACAGCACCCACCACCATGGTCTGTTGATGATTTTCATCAAAACAATGCCATTGTAAATAGGTATGGCGGCTTCCCATGGTTTTCTGCCTGCCTTAACGTAGAGTTTCCATGTTCCCAAGAAATGGATAACCTGAATGATCAGGATAAAAATGATCCATTGTGTACCGTCCATATAAAAAAGTTTCTTTGTTAGACCCTGGGTCTAAATTCTTGTTACGTTTTTTAGCTTAGGTTTAACACATCTTTCATGGAAAAAACACCTGTTTTTCCGTGTATCCATTCCGATGCAATAACTGCTCCCAGAGCAAAACCTTCCCTGTTGTGTGCTTCGTGTTTTATCTCAATAGTGTCCACCGAACTTTTATAAGAAATACTGTGCGTTCCAGGAACCATACCTTCCCTGATGGATTTTATAGGGATGATTTTATCTCCCGATTGTTCCAATTTCCAGTTTTCGTAGGGGGTGTGTTCAATTATTCCCTCGGCAAGGGTAATGGCAGTTCCACTGGGCGCATCCAATTTTTGGGTGTGATGGATTTCTTCCATGGAAACCTTGTATTGCCCCGATCCATCCATCATTTTGGCAAGATGTTTATTGAGTTCAAAAAAAATATTGACCCCCAAACTAAAGTTGGAGGCGTAGATAAAAGCACTTTTATGTTCTTCACAAATTTTGATGGCTTCGGAAAATTTATCCAACCATCCCGTTGTACCGCTGATTACGGGAACCTTGTTTTTAAAACAGTTGGTGATATTACCAAAAGCAGCCTCGGGTGTACTAAAATCAATGGCAACATCCATAGAGGCATATTCTACATCTTGTGAAGGGTCATCAATTTTTGCTACAATGGAATGGCCTCTGTCCTGAGCAATCTGCTCTATCATCTTTCCCATTTTGCCATATCCAAACAGACCAATCTTCATACATTAAAATTTTATCACCATGGCCATACCGTAGTTTGGCCGATTGGTAAAGGGGTTTATATCTAAATAAGGGTTGAAGTCTACTGCCAGATCATCACTTACATTATATTGCTTTAAGTGCGAGTCCACATTGGCATCTATAATGTTCAAGGCATAGAGCGCAATGGTTATAACCAAGGCCAAATCCCTGTCCCTTTGTGTGTTTTCCTGTGCTTCCTGGAGCGCTTCCGAAGTTAGATCCGGTCCGCTTCCATCGCTGTTCAAATCCCAGAATTCGTCGTCTTCAAAACCTGCAAGTCGGCGCTTGAAAGCGTTTCTTGCCCTACGATATTCAGTGTTGTTATAGGAATAAACATAGATGCCTGTTCCAATGGCACCCCAAACTATGGGAGCCTTCCAATAGCGTTTGTTGTAAATTTGTCCAAGGCCTGGGAGAATTGCCGAATAAAAAGCAGCCTTACTGGGTGCAAGGGGGTTGATGTTCTCCTTTTTAGTAACCTCTTCAAAAGTAACGCCTTCCCCTTTCATATTTTGTGAAAGAGAATCCACCTCTTTGGTTTGTTGGGGCTGTTTTTTGCTTTCTTTTTCCTTTTCTTCCTGAGAAAACCCTGTGTGAGACAACAAAAAAGCAAAGAACAATAAAAGGAGGTTTTTATTCACCTGTCAACAATTTTTTGATACGCTTAAAATCTTCTTCCGAATGAAAGGGTATCACAATTTTTCCTTTTCCGTTTTTTGATGTGGTAATGTCCACTTTAGTAGCTAGTCGTTCTTTGATGGAATCCAAACTGTTGGAAACAAATTCAGGCACATTTGATGTACTCTTTTTCTTTTCAGAACCTGAACTTTTAGGCTCTTTGTGGTCTTTTACCAATTGTTCGGTAGCTCTTACGGACAAACCCTCGGAAACTACTTTTTCGTAAATGGCTATCTGTTCTTTTTTCTTATCGATGTTGATGAGTGCCCTACCGTGCCCCATACTGATGAATCCATCCCGCATTCCGGTTTGGATAATCGGGTCCAATTTCAACAAACGAAGGTAATTGGTGATGGTGGAACGTTTTTTTCCAACACGATCGCTCAATTTTTCTTGGGTGATTTGTATCTCGTCGATAAGTCTTTGGTACGAAAGTGCAATTTCGATGGGGTCGAGATCTTGCCTTTGGATGTTCTCCACCAAGGCCATCTCCAAGGACTCTTGATCATTGGCAATTCGGATATAGGCCGGAATGGTCTCCAATCCGACCAATTTCGATGCCCGGAACCTACGTTCACCGGAAACCAATTGGAATTTATTGAAATCCAGCTTCCTAACCGTTATCGGTTGTATGATGCCCAATTCACGAATGGAACTGGCCAATTCTTCAAGGTTTTCGTCGTTAAAATTGGAACGTGGCTGAAATGGGTTTACCTCAATGGAATTGATATCCAGTTCCACTACATTGCCTATTACCTTATCCGCATTTTTATCCGAAACTGATTTAATATCGTTTTCCGGATCATTTAAAAGAGCGGACAGGCCTCTTCCCAGTGCCTGTTTTTTTGTTGCTTTCGCCATTTAAACTTTCTCCTTGTTTTTCTTCAAAATTTCGTTGGCCAAGTTAAGATAATTGGAAGCACCTTTGCTGCTCGCATCATATTTTATGATACTTTCCCCGTAACTTGGGGCTTCACTTAACCTGACGTTTCTTTGGATGATGGTGTCAAAGACCATATCCGCGAAGTGTTTTTTCACTTCTTCCACAACTTGGTTGGAAAGGCGTAATCTGGAATCGTACATCGTCAAGAGCATTCCCTCGATATCCAAATCGTTGTTGTGTATTTTTTGAACACTCTTTACGGTGTTCAAAAGTTTGCCAAGGCCCTCCAAGGCAAAATACTCACATTGTATTGGTATCATCACGGAATCGGCAGCGGTAAGTGCGTTCAAGGTCAACAATCCCAAAGATGGAGCGCAATCTATCAGTACAAAATCATACCTGTCGCCCAAATTTTTGAGGGCTTCTTTCATCATGTACTCCCTATTGTCCTTGTCCACCAATTCAATCTCGATGGCAACAAGGTCGATGTGTGCGGGTACCAAATCCACATTTGGGGAATCTGTTGTAATGGTTACTTCATCCACACTCATGGTATGTTCCAAAAGTTGATATGTACCTTTTTCGATAGAGTCAACATCAACACCTAAACCTGATGTTGCATTGGCTTGGGGGTCGGCATCGATCAGTAATACCTTTTTTTCCAATACACCTAAGGAGGCTGCAAGGTTTACCGTAGTGGTAGTTTTACCTACACCGCCCTTTTGGTTTGCAATTGCAATAATCTTGCCCATTTCATAGTAAGTTAGGTGCTAAAAATACGATTATTTAGGATGCGATAAAATGTAATTTGTTAACAGAGGGTGAATAACCCTTGCATTCTGCGTTAAAGAAAGTTAAAGTTTTGCCCTATAGTGTGTTATGATTGTCAATCTAACAAAATGTTAAGTATTTCCGTGGCAGCATCCGCAATTTTTGTGCCTGGTCCAAAAACCGCTATGGCACCATTTTTTAGCAGATGGTCATAATCTTGCTTTGGAATTACGCCCCCAACAATGACCATAATATCTTCCCGACCATACTTTTTTAGTTCTTGAACCACTTCGGGAACCAGGGTTTTGTGTCCTCCGGCAAGTGAAGAAATGCCCAACACATGAACGTCGTTTTCCACAGCTTGCTTGGCGACCTCAGCAGGGGTTTGGAACAAGGGGCCGATATCCACATCAAAACCAAGGTCGGCATACCCGGTGGCAACCACTTTGGCGCCACGGTCGTGACCATCTTGCCCCATTTTGGCCACCATAATACGTGGTCTTCGTCCTTCCTGTTCGGCAAAGGTATCGGCCAATTTACGGGCCTTTTCAAAACTTTCGTCGTTTTTGATTTCTTTGGAATACACTCCGGTAAAAGATTGAATTTTTGCTCTATATCGTCCAAAGGCACTTTCCATGGCGTCGCTGATCTCACCAAGGGTAGCACGCTGTTTGGCCGCTTCTATGGCTAAAGCTAACAAATTTCCACGGGCGGAGTTATTTTCCATGGCCTTTTTGGAAGCGATACGTATTTCTTCGAGCGATTTTTCCACGGCTTTGGAATCCCTGCTGCTTCGTATTTGGTCCAAGCGGACCATTTGTTGCTTGCGTACCTTGGCATTGTCCACTTCCAAAATTTGAAGGTCGTCCTCGTTGTCCAATCTGTATTTGTTCACACCAACAATAATGTCCTGTCCACTATCAATACGGGCCTGCTTTTTGGCTGCGGCCTCTTCAATGCGCATTTTGGGGATGCCTTTTTCAATGGCCTTCGTCATCCCGCCCAATTTTTCAACCTCTTCAATCAATTCCCAGGCAATTTCGGCAATTTCGTGGGTCAATTGTTCCACTTTATGGCTTCCTGCCCACGGGTCTACCGTTTTTGTGATGTGTGTTTCCTGTTGGAGATAGATTTGCGTATTTCGTGCGATTCTCGCTGAAAAATCCGTAGGTAGCGCAATCGCTTCGTCCAATGCATTTGTATGTAAGCTCTGGGTACCGCCAAAAACTGCCGCCATGGCCTCAATGGTGGTTCTGGCCACATTGTTGAAAGGATCTTGCTCCGTTAAGCTCCATCCACTGGTTTGGCTATGGGTACGGAGCATCAACGATTTTGGATTTGAAGGGTTGAATTGTTGTACCAACTTGGCCCATAGCATGCGTCCGGCTCTCATTTTTGCAATTTCAGCGAAGTGATTCATCCCAATACCCCAGAAAAAGGAAAGTCTTGGAGCGAACTCATCAATTTTAAGGCCTGCTTTAATTCCTGTTCGGATGTATTCGATTCCATCGGCCAAAGTATAGGCTAACTCCATGGATGCAGGTGCCCCTGCCTCGTGCATGTGGTAACCAGAGATACTGATGCTGTTGAACCGCGGCATATGTTTACTGGTAAACTCAAAAATATCCGCCACGATCTGCATGGAAGGGGTAGGAGGATAAATATAGGTGTTCCGAACCATAAATTCCTTTAAAATATCGTTTTGGATGGTTCCGGAAAGTTGTTCCATGGACACACCTTGCTCCAATCCTGCCACAATGTAAAAGGCCATAATGGGGATTACCGCCCCGTTCATCGTCATGGAAACGGACATTTTGTCCAAAGGAATACCATTGAACAAGATTTTCATGTCCTCAACGGAATCTATGGCTACCCCTGCCTTGCCCACATCCCCGACTACGCGGTCGTTGTCCGAGTCGTAACCACGGTGCGTGGGGAGGTCAAAGGCCACGGAAAGTCCTTTTTGGCCCGCCTCCAAATTTCTTCGGTAAAACGCATTGCTTTCCTCGGCAGTTGAAAACCCTGCGTATTGACGTATGGTCCAAGGCCTGCTAACGTACATGGTGGAGTAGGGCCCCCGTAAAAATGGAGATATGCCCGCAGCAAAGTTGGTATGGCCATAGTTATGAGTTATGGTTTTTGGGTTATGGGTATTCTCCAACTCTGTACCCTGAACTCCGAACTCTGAACTTAATTCCAAATGTTGAAGGTCTTTTCTACTCATCGTTCAATCTTTTTTGTTCGGATGCTTCGGCCAATCTTTTTTCAATAATGGGCTCAATAATGGTTTTCCTTGCCATGGTTTTCACAAAGGGGTAGAGTTCCAATTCGTCCTTCATGCGGTCTTGCGGATTTTGGTATTTGTTGGTGCCAAGAGAAATAATCTTTCCTTTATCAAAAAGCTGTTGCTCCTTGTCCGCACTTTCCTTTATTTTACGCTGCACCATGCCTTTTTTCAAACTATCCAAAAAACCGCCGGCCTTTTCAATCTGTTTAAAAAGGACCAAGGCCTTTTCTGCCAGTTGATTGGTAAGTGATTCAATGTAATAGGTGCCTTCAGAAATTTGTGAAGCTCTGGCCAGATAGGATTCTTCTTTTAAAAGTAACAGTTGGTTACGTGCAATTCGTTCTCCAAACTCGTTGTCTTTATGGTAAATGGCATCGTAGGCCAAATTACAAACGGTATCCGCTCCGCCCAAAACCGCCGACATGGACTCTGATGTAGTACGGAGCATATTCACGTTGTAATCGTATAAGGTTTTGTTGCGCTTAGAGGGTATGGCCAAAATGTTGCACTTACCTTGAATGTCGTATTCGGATGCCAAACTGTTCCAAAGCCATCGCAACGCTTTAACCTTGGCCATTTCAAAGAAATAGTTGCTGCCAACGGCAACTTTAAAGGTAATTGGGAGTGACTTCCCGACTCCGCTCGAAGGAACAAATTGGTTCAGATATTCATTGGCGTGAGCCAAACCGTAGGCCAATTGCTGCACCATGTTGGCACCTGCATTTTGATAGAGGGACAGGTCAACTCCAGTAATTGATATGTCCGAAGTGCCTAGTGAAACCAATTCAGTCAATAGCTTATGGTCCTTTTCCAATTTATGGTACCAGTTGCCATCTTTGGCCAAATGTCCAATGATGTCGATGTTCAAATGGGCCTTTGCTTTTTTGCCTTTTAGAAGTGAAACTAATTTTTCGACAGGTTCCAGGGCCAAAAACTCAAAATTGAAGTAAAGCAGCACCGTCTCTAGATTGATGCCCGAGAACAAGGTTTCGAAGTCAATTTTCTCATTGGGAATAGTGAAAACTATGCTCTCCACCCCTTTTTCGAGTATTTCTTGAGCCTTTGTGTTGGCTTTTTTGGCATCCCCCACATACATTGATTGGCCTACCGACCAATCATGGTCTTTGGGGAGTGAAAAGGAAGGAATGTCCGCAATGTCTTCTTGATGATAAAAAGGTTTGACATTGATGCCCTCCAAAGATTCCCAAACCAAGGTTTCGTTGTAATCGTCACCTTTGAGGTCCATCTGGATTTTTTGTTTCCACTGTTTGGCGGAAACCTCAGGAAATTCGTTAAATAGACCAGTGTTACTCATCTTGTTTGTTCTTTAGGCTATCTTCATATTCAATCAGGAATATTTCTTCATTCTCCTTTTTCATGTAATATTTTTCACGGGCAAGCTTTTCCAACTCTTTCTTATCCGACATCTTTTCCAAAATCTCCTTATCCTTGGCGATTTCACTTTTCAGAAACTCCTTCTCCTTTTCCAATTTATCTATTTCGTTTTCCAGTTCCAAATGAATCATTAGGGAATTGGTGTCAAAAAAGGCCATCCAAATCACAAAAATGGTCAGGACCAAAATATAGGTGTTGGTCATAATCTTGAACCATTTCTTTTTCCTCAACTCTTTTAGGGCCATCTTACGTAAGATTATTGTTGATGATGGTCCTTACAACATCCACGGCAACCGTATTGTAGCGGTTGTTTGGTATAATGATGTCCGCAAACTCCTTCGAGGGTTCAATAAATTGAAGGTGCATGGGTTTTACCGCGGTCTGGTATCGAGTGAGTACCTTGTTCAAATCGTGGCCCCGTTCCTGCGTGTCCCGCTGTAACCTTCGAATCAAACGCTCGTCCGAATCTGCATGAACAAATATTTTTATGTCGAACATATCCCTTAATTTGGGATTGCTCAACACCAAAATCCCTTCCACAATCATCACTTTTCGCGGTGGCGTAGGCACGGTTTCCTTCATTCGGGTTTCCTCTACAAAGGAATAAATAGGAGTGTCCACGGTCTTACCTGCCCTTAATTGGTCAATATGCTTAATCAATAGGTCAAAATCAATGGAATTGGGGTGGTCAAAATTAATTTTGGCCCTCTCTTCCCGGCTCATATGGGAAAGGTCGTTGTAGTAGGAATCCTGCGAAATCACACCTACCTCGTTTTCGGGCAATTGCTCCACAATTTGGTTTACTACCGTTGTTTTTCCGCACCCTGTGCCACCAGCAATCCCTAGAATCAGCATAGTTCAAAATTTATCATCAAAAATAAACAAATGATTATATCTACCGCTTAATAACGATACAACATAATTGGCGATCCACAATCAAAAAATGAATGATCAATGTCATGATTCTAGCCAGTTTAAGCGTTTAGCTTTGTGTGATTTTAATGCATTACCCTTATATTTATCAAGCTAACCAATGGAAATTTTATATATGAATGATACTTATACGGTCAAGGTTGGCGATGACTTTGACTTTAAACTTTCCAAGGACACCATTTCTTCGTTGGATTTGATCAAAACTGGTGCTGATGCCTTTCATCTTTTAAAGGATGGAGGATCGTACCATATAAAAATTTTAGGTTCCGATTTTAATAATGGAACCTACACCATAAGTGTTAACGGAAGGGAATACCAAACCTTAATCCAAACCCCTTTGGATGAACTTATCCAAAAAATGGGCTTCGCTACCAATGGCAGTAAAAACATAGATTCTATATCCGCACCTATGCCAGGATTGATTTTGGATATTTTGGTGGAGGAAGGTCAGGAAGTTGAAGAAGAAGAGCAACTATTGATTCTGGAAGCCATGAAAATGGAAAACATTATTACCTCTCCGAGAAACGGCGTTATCAAAAAAATAAGAGTATCACAAGGTGATGCCGTTGACAAGAAACAATTGTTGATTGAATTTCAATAGAACACCATGAAAAAAATATTGATTGCCAATCGTGGCGAAATTGCGGTAAGGGTTATGAAAACCGTAAAAAAGATGGGCATAAAGACTGTTGCCGTGTTTTCTGAAGCGGACAGGAATGCCCCCCACGTACAATTTGCTGACGAAGCCGTTTGTATTGGCGAAGCGCCCTCCAACCAATCGTATTTGCGAGGGGACAAAATTATTGAGGTGGCCAAAAAGCTTCATGTTGATGGAATTCATCCAGGCTATGGCTTTTTAAGTGAAAATGCTGATTTTGCCGAAGCGGTGGAAAAAAGCGGCATCACTTTTATTGGGCCAAAATCCAAGGCCATTCGGATCATGGGCAGCAAATTGGCGGCCAAAGAAGCTGTTAAGGCTTATGATATTCCCATGGTGCCCGGTATTGACGAAGCGATTTCCGACGTGGCCAAGGCCCACGGGATTGCGAATGAAGTAGGTTACCCGATATTGATAAAAGCCTCTGCCGGTGGTGGGGGTAAAGGAATGCGGATCGTGGAAAAGGAGGAAGACCTTGAATCGGGTATGAAAAGAGCCATTAGCGAGGCCACTTCCGCCTTTGGCGATGGTTCCGTTTTTGTGGAGAAATATGTGAAATCACCAAGGCACATCGAAGTACAGGTCATGGCCGATACGCACGGTAATGTCCTCCATTTTTTTGAAAGGGAATGTAGTGTGCAACGTCGCCACCAAAAAGTGGTGGAAGAGGCGCCTTCTGCCATTTTAACCCCGGAATTGCGGGAAGAAATGGGCATTGCGGCGTGCAAAGTGGCCAAATCTTGTGATTATGTTGGAGCAGGTACCGTCGAGTTTTTGATGGATGCCGACCTCAATTTCTACTTTTTGGAGATGAATACGCGCCTGCAAGTGGAACACCCCGTTACCGAATTGATCACGGGGGTGGATTTGGTGGAATTGCAAATAAAAGTAGCTCGTGGCGAGGAACTGCCTATGAAACAGGAAGACTTAAAAATCAATGGTCATGCGGTGGAACTTCGCGTGTATGCCGAAGACCCATTGAACGATTTCTTGCCCAGTGTGGGAAATCTCGAAGCCTATCAATTGCCCGTTGGTGAAGGGATTAGGGTGGACAATGGTTTTAAGGAAGGAATGGATATCCCCATTTACTACGACCCCATGCTGTCCAAGCTCATTACCTACGGTAAAACCCGTGAGGAGGCCATAGAGTTGATGCTCGATGCCATTCAAAAGTATAAAGTGAAAGGGGTGCAGACCACCCTGCCTTTCGGAAGTTTTGTGTTTGCACATGAAGCGTTCCGGTCAGGGAATTTTGACACCCATTTTGTGAAGAATTATTATTCTCCGGAAAAAATCAAGCAGCAAACGGCCAACGGAGCAGAGGTCGCCGCCATGATAGCCCTTTATCAATTTCTGGAAGACAAGAAAATAGTACGATTACCTTCAAATTGAATCCTATGGACCCCAAAATAAAAGCACTACAAGAAAAAATAGCACAAGCCCATTTGGGTGGAGGCGACAAACGTATCGAAAAACAACATCAAAAGAAAAAGTTGACGGCTCGCGAAAGGGTACTTTACTTTTTGGATGAAGGCTCTTTTGAAGAAATGGGCATTTTGGTGACCCACCGCACCACCGATTTTGGTATGGACAAGGAAATGTACTATGGTGATGGGGTAGTAACGGGCTATGGAACCGTAAACGGAAGATTGGTATATGTATATGCCCAGGATTTCACCGTTTTCGGAGGAGCGCTTTCCGAAACCCATGCCGAAAAAATATGTAAGGTGATGGATTTGGCCATGAAAGTGGGAGCGCCCGTAATCGGTCTCAACGATTCTGGGGGTGCCCGAATTCAGGAAGGAGTGAGGTCATTAGGGGGGTATGCCGATATTTTTTACCGCAACGTGCAAGCATCAGGGGTAATTCCACAGATTTCTGCCATTATGGGCCCTTGTGCCGGAGGAGCGGTGTATTCGCCTGCGATGACGGATTTCATTATTATGGTGGAGGAAACTAGCTATATGTTTGTTACCGGTCCAAACGTGGTAAAAACCGTTACCAATGAAACCGTGACCTCGGAAGAACTGGGAGGAGCCAGTACCCACGCGGTAAAATCAGGAGTAGCCCATAAAACTTCCAATAACGATGCTACTTGCTTGGATGATATTCGAAACTTGTTGGACTATCTACCTCAAAACAATAAGGAAACTACGCCATTGTTGCCTTATGAACTTGGTGATGAAACGAGGGATGAATTGTCTGGTATTGTGCCCGACAATCCCAACAAGCCCTACGATATGCATGATGTTATAGGCGGAATCATTGATGCCGATTCGTTTTATGAAATTCACAAGGATTATGCGGAAAACATTATTACCGGTTTTGCTAGATTAGGAGGTCGGAGTATTGGGATTATTGCCAATCAACCTATGTTTTTGGCAGGGGTTTTGGATGTGAACAGCTCCACAAAGGCAGCCCGTTTTACCCGTTTTTGTGATTCTTTCAATATTCCATTGTTGGTGTTGGTGGATGTTCCTGGATTTTTGCCAGGAACTGACCAAGAGTGGAGCGGCATTATTATGCACGGGGCAAAATTACTCTATGCCCTGAGTGAATCGACCGTGCCACGAGTTACCGTAATTACCCGTAAAGCCTATGGCGGTGCTTACGATGTAATGAACTCCAAGCATATTGGTGCCGATTTTAACTTTGCTTGGCCGAGTGCGGAAATTGCCGTGATGGGGGCTAAGGGTGCCAGTGAGATTATTTTTAGGCGAGAAATTGCCGCCGCCGATGACCCAGAGGCCAAATTAAAGGAGAAAGAAGCAGAGTATGCCGATAAGTTTGCCAATCCTTATCGAGCCGCTAAGCGTGGATTTATTGATGAGGTAATTCTGCCAAAAGATACCCGAAGCAAATTATTGAAGACTTTTGCCATGTTGGAGAAGAAAGCCGTGCAAACCCCTTGGAAGAAGCATGGAAATATTCCGTTGTAAGGTTGGAAAGGTGAAGGGTTAAAGGTCAAAGGCTTGACACGAATTCCACCAATTTTCACAAAAACCTAAATCTGAACTAGTTCTGTAATGTCAGGTCGAGCGCAGTCGAGACCTCAATCTTGGTTTGGATTAAACTTGTGGTGCGTAGCATTTCTTCACTCTGACAATCTTTGTAAAAGGTCTAAATCACCGGCTGCAAGGGCAAACTTCTTTTTAGCACTCCACTTCTTGATTTTCTTTTCAAAATAGATGGCTTGCAAAACATCATTGAATTCTTGTTGAAAGATAAGCTAAACAGGTCTTCTTCGGTAAGTGAAAGCTGTTTTATCAGTTCCGTTTTGATGCTCTGACAACCTTCGGTCTATATTATCCGTGATTCCAGTATAAGTTAGTCCGTCGGCACACTTTAGTATGTAAACAAAGTATAGGTTCATGATTTGGCGGGTCTCGACTGCGCTCGATCTGACACCAAACATAGCAAAGTATTTTAAAATGGGTCTCGACTGCCTGCCCGTCTAGCAGGCGGGCGCTCGACCTGACAATTTAGCTTATAACATTACTGTCTTCCCAGTTTTAACGGATTCATCCGCAGCCAGCACAATCTTAAGACTGTTGACGGCATCATATAAGTGGTCAGTGAGGTTGCGGTTATTTACAATGGCGTCCAATAGGTATTTTTGTTCCAATAAACATAGTCCGTCATGGTCGGGTTCATCCGCTGTACTAATGATTTCGTCCTTTTTGGTAAAATTACCATTGGCATCGAGCTCACTATGGTGTAATTTTAGACTTCCTGTTTTGGTATGTCCTTCAATATCTTCAGATGCCCCTTTGTCCGTATCACTAATAGATACACAACCTTTTGGGCCGATAACATCCTTGATAAAAAATGCTGTTTCGCTCATCATGGGCCCCCAGCCTGCTTCGTACCAGCCTACGGAACCATCTTCAAATCGTACCTGTAGCTGTCCATAATTGTACATATCGGAATCCACTTCATCAGACAAATGGGCACCAATGGCAGAAACGCTAATGGGTTTGGAGCGCGTCATGGAACACATGACATCCACATAATGTACGCCACAGTCCACAATGGGGGACATGGATTGCATCAACTGTTTGTGGGTGTACCATTGTTCCCCCGAGCTTTGTTGGTTCAGGTTCATTCGCATCACCAAGGGTTTGCCCAAGGTCTGTGCCATTTCTGTAAACTTGGCCCACGTAGGGTGCACTCGCAAAATATAGCCCACAACCATTTTGCGATCCTGCTTTTGGGAAAGATCAACCAGTGTTTGTGCTTCTTCCACGGTCAAAGCCAACGGTTTTTCTACGAAAACATGGGCATTGGCCTCAAGGGCCATTTTTACATAATTGTAATGCGTGTCCGGGTATGTGTTAATGGAAACCACATCGGGTCGGGTCGTTTTTAATGCTTCGGCATAATCCGAAAAAGTAGGTGCTCCATCCAATTCTTCGGAAAGGCGTTCCCTACTTTTGGCGCCACGACTTACCAATCCCACTATTTCAAATCCATCTAACTGGTGGTAAGCACGGGCATGTGAAGTTCCCATATTGCCGCATCCGACCACTAAGGTTTTTAATTGTTTCATTGCCTAGTTAATTTAGCTTTAAAGATAAGGTTATCTGTTTTTTTTGAACAGATTTGTAAGGAGATATTCCCTTAGACCATCAATAATCTCAAACTACAACGTTGGATATGTTTTCTTATCATTAAACCTTTCTTAAAAGCTTTACTGGTCCGTTGGGTATGCCTAATTTTGCCAGATGCAAAAGTTAAATCAAAAACCCAACTTTGAGTTTGTGGCCATGATGGCCGCTTTGATGTCTATTGTAGCCTTGGCCATTGACGCCATACTGCCTGCAATTTCCAACATTGGGACTGCCATTAATAGCACCGACCCTACGGATAATCAATTGTTGGTCACCATGATTTTCTTGGGACTAGGCGTGGGGCAATTGTTCTTTGGCCCTATATCCGACAGTTTTGGACGTAAGCCAGTGGTTTATATGGGTTTTTCCATCTTTTTGATTGCTAGTATCATCTGTTTGTATGCCCCATCCTTGGAAGTAATGGTCGTAGGAAGGATTTTGCAGGGAATTGGATTGTCCGCACCCCGAACCATCTCCATCTCCATTATTCGGGATACATACGAGGGCGATTATATGGCCAAAATAATGTCCTTTGTCACCGCTTTTTTCATTTTGGTGCCAGTTGTGGCCCCCGCAGTGGGTAAACTGATTTTGGACGCTGCGGGTTGGCAAGCCATTTTTTATGTGCAAATGTTTTTTGTACTTGTGATTGCCGTATGGTTTTGGAAACGACAAAAAGAGACCCTGCACCCAGAATATAAAATCCCCTTTACGAGGCACGTTTTTATTGATGGTGTAAAGGAGTTTATAAAATACAAAGAGACTGTTGCCTTTACCTTGACATCTGGTTTGGTAACGGGAGCATTTTTGGTGTATTTGAGTTCTGCCCAGCATATATTCGAAGATCAATATGCCTTAAAAGAAATATTCCCGTACATTTTTGCAGGCCTTGCAGTTTCTATTGGACTTTCCACATTTTTGAATGGAACCTTGGTAATGCGTTTTGGTATGCGAAGGTTGTCCTTAATGGCAACCATTGTATTTTGCGTTGTAGCGCTGACCTACGCGATTGCTTTTCTCGACACCCCTAATCCAAGCATTTATGTCTTGGTCGGATTTTTATCCGTTCAGTTTTTCTGTTTAGGATTTATGTGGGGAAATTTCCGTTCCATCGCCATGGAGCCTATCGGTCATATTGCCGGAATTGGAGCAGCCATTAATGGGTTTGTGTCGACATTGCTATCCATTCCCATTGCAACCTTTATCGGAGAATTTGTAAAAGATTCCGTTTGGCCCCTTTTTGCAGGTTTGGCCATTTGTGGACTGTGTGCTTTGACTATTTTTCTTTTGGTGAACAAACCCAAAAGAAAACGTTTGGCAACGACTTAGCTTTCTTTGGGAAAAAATACCTCGCCACTGCACGAATCGGAAGTGGCACCTGTAACTGATTTCAGCACGTTGGTTTTTCCTTCCAAGCGGAGTACGCCCATTAACGCAAAAGCCAAGGCTTCTTTATAGGCAATCAAGGTTTTGTTGGGAACTACAACCTCAATACCGGCACCCAGTTTAATTTGGAGCGTATCCATAAAGAATTGATTGAGCGCACCTCCTCCCGTAGCCAACAGTTTACTGTTGGATTTGCCATTGCTCTTGTGCTTGAGGGCAGCAAATGCAATCTGTTCGCAATTATGATGGATGAATGTATGCAATAAATCCTCGTTGGAAATCTCGGAAGCCTCGATCAATGGTACAATTTCGGAAACGAACCACTCATACCCTGTGGATTTGGGGTAGGGCAGGTCATAATATTTAAGGTTGTTCAGTTTTTGTAGCAGGGAGTGGTCCAATTTACCGGAACGGGCCAGTTTTCCATTTTCATCATAGGCCAGTCCCATTTTATGGGTAATGTAATTCAGGGGCATGTTGGCCAATCCAATGTCGTAGGCAATGCGTTCGCCATCTTTATCAAAAGAAATATTGCTGATGCCGCCCAGGTTCAAACAAAAATCGTATTCATGGAACAGCAATTTATCGCCAATGGGCACCAAGGGAGCACCTTGTCCCTTTAGGGACACATCCTTGGTTCTGAAATCGCAGACAACTTGTTTACCAGATGTATTAGCCAATAACTGTCCATCGCCCAATTGAAACGTAACTCCATCTTCTGGTCGGTGGTGCGAAGTGTGCCCATGACTGGCAATAAAATCGACCTCTTCGCCCAATTCATCCATAAACAACTTGGATTGTTGTCCCAGCCAAATACCATAATCCTTGTGCAGTTGCTCGTGTTCTTCTTTGGAAAGATGAATCGCTTTTTTGAGGTACTCCCTCATTTCATCGGAATAATCGATTTCAGCAGTTTCTTTTATGGAAAAGCTCCATTTTCCATCTTCTTTCCAAATATGGCAATAGGCAATGTCCAATCCATCGAGAGAGGTGCCGGACATCAATCCCAAGACTTTATAAACATTCATGGTTGAAAGGTTTTTAGTTGGATGGGGAGTCTCCCTTTAGCTTCAATTTTATCGGAAAAGTGCTCAAAAGCAACTTCTTGAAACTCCGGAAAATCCTGATACACCAATACGGTATTGGATGATGGCTTCAATTTTAAAATATCCAGGACGTACGGATTTCCAAAAAGATAGATCAAGGTATTTTTCTTCTCCACCAATTTATGGATAGTGGTCAACGTACTTTCATCAAAACCAAATTGGTTTTTGGGTTTTACAGCTGGAGGGAAAATGCTCAACAATACATTCTGTTCTTTGGAATTCAGGGCCGTATCCAAATCAACCACTTTTGATCCAAAATTGTATGAAATTTGTTCCGAAAAGCTATTTTCCTTGCCGGAATTCACGGAAACATTCAAGAAGTTTGAGGATTTTATTTCTTCTACGGTTGATGCATTACCATACAATTCCGTTATGCTCTGTTCTGCAATTTTACGGTTTAATTTGAAGTTTACATCAAGACCGGAATCACTGGATTGCGTTTTTACAGAAAACACTTTGTGTTTTAAGTTCCAGACTCTTTCAAAACTTTCTTGGATTTGTTCTTCTGAAGCACTTGCCAATATCCCATCAATACCCTCAGCCACATTTTCACTAAAACAAAGCACGTCCATACCTGCATTAAAAGCAGCTTTTTCCAAGGCCCCTTTTTGAGGAAATTTTTTGGACACTGCATGCATGTTCAAAGCATCAGAAATTACAACACCATCAAAACCCAACTGTTTTCTGAGCAGATCCGATATGATTTTGGAAGAAGTAGTAGATGGATTTTCAACATCCAACTGAGGTAGGAGCAAATGACCTACCATCACAGAGTCCACCCCGGATTCAATTCCTTTTTTGAAGGGATAAAGCTCATTTTCCATAAGTTCCTCCAAGGATTTGTCGATTACAGGTAGATCCAAATGTGAATCTGTTGCCGTATCACCATGCCCTGGAAAATGCTTGATGGAATTTAGGGTTCCACTCTTGGCCATTCCTTTTAGGAATGCTTCTGCTTTGTGGGACACATCTTTTCTATCATCCCCAAAGGAACGATAACCGATTACGGGATTTTCAGGATTGTTGTTGATATCCAAAACGGGGGACAAATTCCATTGTATTCCCGCTCGTCTGCAATCGTTTCCAATAGCTTCGCCTACTTTATGAATTAGGTCATTATTACTGGTTAAAGCTCCCAAAGTAATGGCATAAGGGTATTGTGGTGTGTTTTCAATACGCATCGCAAGTCCCCACTCGGCATCAATGGCAACAAGCAAAGGTACGCTGGCAGCTTTTTGATACCGTGCAATAAGCTCCAACAAACGGTCGTAGCTTTTTGCGTTATGAGCCACCTTTTTCTTTCCTTCAAAATTGGTGGCCGCACTGGCCCTGCTGTGGAAAAAACAGATAGAACCGATATGATGTTCCTTGATGAGCTTCTCCATTTTTCGTACCCCATCTTCGGTATCGTTGATAAAAACAGCGGGCATAAACAATTGCCCCACTTTTTGTTTTAAAGTCAGTGTGTTTTTTGGAAGTGTGTAGGCTTGTTGGGTTTTAGTCATTGGATTCTACTGTTTTTTTACCGTAATCTGCGGGGTATTTTAAAAAGCGAAGCACCAGAAAAGCAGGCAAGGCTGCAATTACCACCCAGATAAAGAAGCCGTCGTAGCCCAACCATTCTTGAATGTATCCGCTCAGCATTCCGGGCAGCATCATGCCCAAGGCCATAAACCCGGTGGCAATGGCGTAGTGCGATGTTTTGGAGGCTCCTTCGGCCACATAAATAAGGTACATCATAAAAGCGGCAAAACCGAAACCGTAGCCAAATTGTTCAAGCACTACGGTACCGGCCACAGCATAAATGCTGGTAGTTTGAGTTATGGCCAATATCGCATAAAGCGCATTGGGCAGGTTGAGTGCAAGCAACATGGGCAGCATCCACTTTTTAAGTCCGTCCCGGGAAATCAAGATACCACCCAGAATTCCTCCGAGCGACAACATAATTACGCCCACAGTACCATAAATGGTGCCCACGGCTTCGGTAGAGTAGGCCAATCCGCCAACTTGTAACTCATCCAGTAAAAAAGGGGATGCCATTTTCACCAATTGTGATTCGCCCAGACGGTACGTTAATATGAACAATAAGGCTACTCCAATTTGATGTTTTTTGAAAAAAGTGGTAAATACCTCGAAGAATCCTGCTGGTTTATCCTTGGGTTCGGTTGTTGATCCTTCAAACTTGGGGGCCGTAAAAAAGTTGGATACCGTTAAAGCAAGCATTAAAATAGCTGCACTGATCATGGTTACGGACCATGCTTTGGTATTGTCCCCGTATTGATTTTCCAAAAAACCTGCAAAAATCACTAAAAGTCCCTGTCCCGTAACCATGGCCAAACGGTAGAATGTACTGCGAAGGCCAATAAAGAAGGATTGTTTTTTCTGGGTGAGGCCAATCATATAATACCCATCCGAGGCAATATCGTTGGTGGCAGAGGCGAAGGCGGCCATCCAAAAGAACGCTAGCGTTATGATAAGGAACGAATTTGAGGGTAAAAAGAGACCAATCCCCAAAAATGCCAGGGAAACCGCCAATTGCATGCCCAAAAACCATTTTCTTTTCGTGCCATTCAGGTCAACAATGGGACTCCACAAGGGTTTGATGACCCAAGGGAGGTATAGCCAACTTGTGTACAAGCCTATTTCCGCATTGCCAATGCCCAAACGCTTGTACATGATCACGGAAACCGTTACCACCAAAATGTAGGGAATCCCTTGGGTGAAATATAAAAAGGGAATCCACAGCCATGCGTTTTTATCTTTCGGAGCTACATTCATTGGTGGTGGTTTTAATTTATAGTATTGGCTTTTATTTGTTGGAATATCGGGAAGTTCAGGCTAATTTGGTAGTATAACTTTAGTGAACGGTCTGGTTTTTATGTTGTTTTAACGATGATGCATAAAAGAAAAAGGCCTACTTATGCACTAAATGTAGGCCTTTTCAGGATTAATTAAACAACTAACAACTTAAAATGAAATGTTGTTTTTTTTAGAAATGGTATCGTACAAAACCTTCCATGGCTTCGTACTCTGCCATTCCAAGTGCATTATATCTATTTGCGGTATCCTTGTTTCTTTGTTCTGCACGTTGCCAGAATTCCCTTTCGTCGTTCCCTGGAAACATGGCACTATCCTTTTGGGACTGGTGTTTAAATATGGCATTGATTTTTCTATCCATATCTTTTGGCCCAATTGGGACTGCCATTTCCATATCCGCAATGTCCCATTCCTGCCAAGCTCCCCTATACAACCAAACGTAGCAGTTTCTTATCCAGTCCGAGCCTTCGTCGACCAACCGCTGAATGGCTTTAAAGATTACATCCAGACAAACCCTGTGTGTTCCATGTGGGTCGGAAAGGTCTCCTGCGGCAAAAATTTGATGTGGTTTTAGCTTGTTCAGCAAATCATAGGTTATTTGAACATCTTCGTCAGAAAGGGGTTTCTTTCTCACGGCACCCGTTTCGTAAAATGGCAGGTTCTGAAAATGCGCATTTTCTTCCTTCACGCCACAATAGCGGCACGCGGCCAAGGCTTCCCCTTTTCTAATTAACCCTTTATAATCCTGTACTTCGGGACTATCCAATTCTCCCGGTTTTTTGTTGGCCAAAAACTCACGGACCTGTTTGAATTTCTTTTTAAGTTCCTTGTTGTCTTTTTGCACGTCGGTGGCAAAATCGAGGAAACGTATCACTTCATCATCAAAAACCGCAATATTGCCCGAGGTTTGATACGCTACGTGGACATTATGTCCTTGGTCCACCAAACGCAGCAAAGTGCCTCCCATCGAAATTACGTCATCATCGGGGTGGGGACTAAAAATCAAAGATGTTTTTGGGTGGGGTTGTGCTCTTTCCGGTCTTTGACTGTCATCGGCATTGGGCTTGCCTCCGGGCCATCCGGTAATTGTGCGTTGTAATTGATTGAATACTGAAAGGTTGATTTGCTCTGCGGAACCCACATCGGCAATTAGGCTACCCATACCATATTCATTATAATCTTCGTTGGTCAACTTTAATATGGCCTTGCCCAGTTTTTCTGAAAGCCAAATTGATGCGGTTTTGATGAGTTTGTCGTCCCAATCGCATTCGGTAACCAACCAAGGTGTTTTTATTCTTGACAAATAGGAGGATGCCGCTCCGTCAAGAACAAAATCACAGTTTTTATGATGCTGTAGGAAAGTTGCTGGGACGGATTCCTTTATTTCGCCCTCAACCGCTTGTTGGACAATGGGCGCTTTTCCTTCGCCCCATGCCATGATTATGATTCTTTTGGCATCCATAATGGTGCCGACCCCCATTGTAACCGCTCTTCTCGGTACATTTTCCTCGCCGAAGAAATCACTTGCGGCATCAAGGCGTGTAACACGGTCCAAACGAACCAAACGGGTTTTACTGTTCAGTGACGAGCCAGGTTCGTTGAACCCGATATGCCCGGTTCTACCGATTCCTAGAATCTGTATGTCTATACCTCCGACATTTTTTATTTTCTCTTCATAATCCAAGCAATACTTTCTTATTGCATCCTTGGGCAAACTCCCATCTGGAATATGGACGTTATGAGGTTCAATATCAATATGGTCAAACAAATGTTCGTTCATAAAGCGGACATAACTATGGATGGAATCTGGATCCATTGGGAAGTATTCATCCAAATTGAACGTGACAACATTTTTGAAGCTTAGTCGCCCCTCTTTATAGAACTGAACCAAATAGTCGTATACCTTGGTAGGCGTAGAACCTGTTGCCAATCCAAGAACCGCCTTTTTGCCTTCGTCTTGTCTTTGTTTTATCAGACTTGCTATTTCGTTGGCAACGTACCACGATGCGCTTTGGGCGTCCTGATAAATATGGGTGTTGATTTTTTCGAACTTCATGGATTCGGTGTCCAGAGGTTCTTTTTTTAATAAGTTATCGGCTAATTCTTGCATGGTTTTATTGATTTTGACCTTTTGATGCTGCAAATATAATCAAAAAAGCATTAAATGGCAAAAAACTGCATTATATTTGCAATTGTTTGCAAGTTTTAGACAAGGTGAACATTCTGTTCTCATAAAAGATATTTTCTGTAATTGTTTTCTACTTTTGAATTCATATGAAAAGGATATTACATGCTTAAAGAAGAAAGACAGCATTCCATACTTAATGAGGTGGAGTTGCATAATAGGGTATTGCTGACAGATTTGGCGGACAAGCTCAATGTTTCCGTAGATACCGTAAGAAGGGATGTCAAAGAGCTTGATGATGAAAACCTCTTGGTCAAAGTGCATGGAGGTGCTGTTTCTCTGGGGTTTGCCAATCACAGTCCCCATCAGGGCAATGTTTATGCCCAAGACAAGAAAATAACTATCGCAAAAAAGGCGTTGGGCCTTCTTAAAAACAATAGTGTCATTTTGATTGATGGGGGGACAACCTGCCTTGAGTTGGCCAAATTGTTGCCCGTAAACCTAAAACTTACTTGTTTCACCTTGAGTCTGCCTGTAGCCAAGGAGTTGCTGCGCAAACCTAATGTGGAAACCATATTTATTGGGGGTACACTCTCAAAAGGGTCGCAAATAGCAATGGGATCCAGTACAATCAATGCACTGTCACAGATTAAAGTGGATTATAGCTTTATAGGTACGGGCTATGTTGACACGGAATTTGGATTGACCGAGTTTGATTGGGATGTGGTGCAGACGAAAAAAGCCGTAATCAATGCTTCCAAGAAAGCCGTACTTTTATGTATTTCGGAGAAGTTGAATTCCCAACATCGCTTTAAAACGTGTGATTTGAACGTAATCAATACCATGATAACGGAATTGGAACCTTGGGATTCAAAACTGGACGCATTCAAAAATTTGAACATACAAATACTATAAAGTAGTGGTGAAAAAACACATAAAGATTACCGAGGAGCCATCCAACTATGATGGGTTGGATGAAATGGATACGTTGGAGATTGTAGCCAATATCAACAATGAGGACAAGAAAGTGGCAGAAGCTGTCAAGCAGGTATTGCCCCAGGTGGTCAAAGTAGTCGATGAAACGGCCAAACGTTTTGAAAAAGGGGGTAGACTTTTTTATATAGGGGCCGGAACCAGTGGTAGATTGGGCATATTGGATGCTTCGGAAATTCCACCTACGTTTGGGATGCCACATAATCGGGTAATTGGATTGATTGCAGGGGGAGACCAGGCCATTCGCAAGGCGGTCGAGAATGCTGAAGATGACGCGAAGCAAGCTTGGAAAGACCTTCAGGAACATAATATTAATGATAATGATGTTTTGGTGGGCATTGCCGCTTCGGGCACCACTCCTTACGTTTTGGGAGGGATTGAAGATGCAAAGTCCAATGGTATTCTAACAGTGGGGATTACCAATAATCCAGGGTCTCCTCTGGCTCAATCAACCGATATACCGATTGAAGTGAACGTTGGCCCGGAATTTTTAACAGGGAGTACCCGAATGAAAAGTGGAACCAGTCAAAAAATGGTCCTGAACATGATTTCCACGGCTTTGATGATTCGCGTAGGTAGGGTGAAAGGCAACAAAATGGTGAACATGCAATTGAGCAACACCAAATTAGTGGATAGGGGAACGCGTTATATTATGGAAGAACTGGACCTGAGTTATGAGGAAGCCGAAAAAGCGCTCAAAAAATATGGTTCGGTCAAGTTGGCCATTGATGCCTTGAAATAAGTAAGCCCAGATTATTTTGGCTCCAATCTGTAAATCCCTTTACCTTCAATAGCTACATAAATGAAACCATCTGGTGCTTGGCGGACATTACGAACACGGCCCATGCCATCCAGTAATTTTTCGCGGTATACAACTTTGTTTTCTTTTAGTTCCAACCGCTCCAAATATTGAAAAGCCAGGGAGCCGACCAATAAATTGTCTTTCCATTTGGGGTATTTCCCAGAAGTAACAAACGTCATACCAGATGGTGCAATGGATGGTGTCCACTGGTATAATGGCTGTTCCATGCCAGGCCTTGAGGTTTCATCGGTAATTTCGGTGCCACTATAATTGATGCCGTAGGTGATTACGGGCCACCCATAGTTTTTACCTTTTTGTATGACATTGATTTCATCCCCGCCCCTTGGGCCGTGCTCGTGTTCCCAAAGCACTCCGGTTTTAGGATGAAGGGACAAGCCTTGAGGGTTTCTATGCCCATAGCTGTAGATTGCTTTTTTCGCCCCACTTTTATCCACAAATGGATTGTCTTCAGGAATACGGCCATCATCGTGCAAACGATAAATTTTACCGCCATCGCGTGTAATATCCTGTGGATTTACATCCCTGTTCCCTCTTTCACCAATCGAGAAGAACAGGTAGCCATCATTGTCAAACTCAATTCTAGATCCAAAATGTTGTCCGCGTGTGGAGTTTGGCGATGCTTTATACAATTTTTCAATGTTTACGAGCTTGTTGTTGGATAACTTGGCGCGTATAATGGCCGTATTGCCACCTTTTTCATTGCCTTCGGTAGAAGCGTAGGAAAAATAAATCCAACCATTATTGTCGTAATCGGGATGCAGTTCAATATCCATTAAACCACCTTGTCCACGGTTGTATACTTCAGGAGCATTGTCCACTTCAATGGTTTTTCCGGATTTGTGGAGAAGTAGCTTTCCGGATTTCTCTGATGCCAAGATACTATTGTTGGGCAAAAATACCATGCCCCAAGGGTTTTGGACTCCACCTACCACAAGTTTAGGTGTAAAATCATTGGTCGTTGGAAGATGTATGCCCGTATCGGATTTTTGGGCACAGGATGTACTGAGCAGTAAAATAAAAAAATATGGGAATAAGAGTTGTTTTTGCATAATTTGATATAATAGATAAACAGCACATTTATTAGTCCGTTTTATGTAAGATAAAGAGAATTTTTGTAAGAACAGAAACTATTATTTAGAACATTGAATTGACAAATCCGAGTATCCTTTATGTAGTTTTTGTAAAAAAGTAATTTTAGGGTTGAAATGTCACCAAAATTTATATTTTTGCAGTCCGTTTTCGGAATGTGGCCCTATGGCTACGCTCAGGATAGACTCCGTATGTTGCCCAGACTGCTTAGCGGTAGGCGGAATTGTAATTTGGGTATTGTTTTTTTGAATTTTATCAGCATTTTGCTGATTTCGGGATGTGGCGCAGTCTGGTAGCGTACGCGCATGGGGTGCTTTGTTTTTACGTTGATATACAGGTGTTTATAAGGTATTTGCGCAAAATTTACACAAGAATCCTGCTCTTTTCTTCTTAATTTTATCTTCAGTAAATTCACTATTTTGTAGTACTCGTAAAATCAACAGGTATGTGCTACTCAACCAGTCTTCGCAAGGACAAACATGACAATCGAATAGAAGGACGTATAAGGCAACGTTTAAAGCTTCCAGAGGTATATCAGCCATACTTTAGAGCAAATGGTTTTGCCCATCCGAACCTTTATATCATAAGACAAGAAGAACCTGATGTAATTGTACCTGCAAGGTGGGGGCTTGTGCCACCTTTCGGGATGAATGATATAGATGGTTTTTACAAAAAGTATAATACTTTAAATGCCAAATCAGAGACTGTATTTAAGTCAAATACCTTTAAGCATTCAATATATGACCAGAGGTGTTTAATTATTGCAGATGGCTTCCATGAGCCTCATCATCAAAACAAAGTGTCTTATCCCTTTTTCTGTCACTATCCAGATGATTCAATCTTTTGTTTTGCAGGTCTGTATTCTTCAATTGATGAGGATGAAGATTTGTATACATGTACTATATTGACCACCGCGGCTAATGAACAATTTGAGTACATCCACAACCAAAAGAAAAGAATGCCTATAGTATTGGATGAAAACTATGAGGATGACTGGTTAGAAGACCTATCGGAATTAGCTGTTAAGGACTTGATGAAGACAGGTTTTACCTCAAAAGAAATAGAGGCTTACCCTATATCTAGGGATTTGTACAAAAGGGGAGTGGATACCAACAATGAATTGGCTGTTTCAAAGGTTGATTACCCTGACCTCAATGAGCAAGGTTCACTGTTTTAATCCAAAAAAATACTTGTCATTAGAAAATATAATAGGTGTAAGATTTTTCCGTTGTTAGTAGCAGACCTAACCAAACACCATGACCTGTTCCTTTTGTAATGTTCCTTTAGAATTTGATGTAGAAGAGTATAGTATATCGAATTATAACGCTCCGTTGTGTAGAGACCATCAACATTGGTTCAAAAAATCCCTAAAAGAAGACCATAACACGAAGTTCGTACTCTGGTGTAAACGGTAATTACAAATACATAGAATTTGGTAAATAAGAATACATAGAATTTGGCAACAATAGTACATAGTTAAAGCTCATCGGGGCATGCCCCGATGAGCTAAATTACTGGCTAATCACAACCAGTAAAATATGAACTATTATTTAAACAAATTTATGACTTATTACGAGATTCACCGAATGTCCCTCGAGGGACATTCGGTCACCCAGATCAGCAATCATTTAGCCCTTAATTGGAGGACGGTGAAGAAGTATCTTTCGATGGGCGAGCAGGAGTATGAGGAATTCCTCATTACAGGCTCCCAGAAAAAGAAACTCCTTTCTCCCTATGAAGATTTTGTCAGATCTAAATTAGAGATTTACCGGGATACCCCTGCAGCGCAGATGCATGATTGGCTAAAAGAATATGATGCAGACTTTCCCAAGGTATCACCGAAGACGGTATTCAACTTTATGCAATGGGTCAGGACCAAACATAACCTGCCCCACATTGAGCTACACCGGCAGTACGGGATGGTCGAAGAGCTGCCTTACGGGAAACAGGCACAGGTGGATTTTGGGGAATACAATATGCGCAGTAGTACCGGTTATCGGGTGAAGGTATTTTTTTTCACCATGATCCTTTCACGTTCCCGGTTTAAATATGTATGGTTTACCGACAGGTATTTCACCTCGGAACTGGCCATCACGGCCCATGAAAAGGCTTTTGAATATATAGGGGGAGTTCCCGATGAAATTGTTTATGATCAGGACAAAGTATTCATAGTAAGTGAGAACGGTGGGGATATTATACTCACCGATGGCTTCCGTAGCTACACCAGGAACCAGTCCTTTACACTTCACTTTTGTCGTAAAGCAGATCCCCAGAGCAAGGGCAAGGTCGAGAATGTAGTAAAGTATGTAAAGCAGAATTTTCTTTACAATAGGACCTATCATAACATAGAGACCCTGAACGATGAAGTTCTTGGATGGCTGGGCAGAACGGCCAATATGATGCCCCACGGAATCACTAAAAAAGAACCCTTTCTGGAAAAGACCATAGAACAAGCTTTTCTAAATCCTTATGTTCCCCAGACGATAAGGCCCACACCAGTGACCTATGCAGTGAGAAAGGATAATACCATCTCCTATAAAGGAAATTTTTATTCCCTTCCCCTGGGCACCTTTAAAGGTAAATCCACACAAGTGGGCGTGCACATTAAAGATACTCTTTTGATCATTGCCGATCCGAAAGATGATAAGGAGATATGCCGTCACCAGATTCCGGCGGGCAAAGGAAATAAAGTCCTTAATAACAATCATAAGCGAGATAAATCGGAGGCTATAAAGCAAATGCTGGAGCAGGTGGCAGCGCTCTTCCATGATCGGGAAAAAGCTTTACAGTGGCTTCAAATGATCCGGTTGGATAAGCCCCGGTACATCCGGGACCAATTGCTTATCATTAGAAATGCTATTAAGGAAAAGGAGCCCCAACAAGTAGAAAGGGCACTGGACTATTGCATGGAGCATAGCATCTCCCGGGCTACGGACTTCAGAAGCATCCTGGATCTGCCATCACAGCAGGAAACACCACAGGAGAAAGTGGTACGCTTAAACCCGCTCAGTGGAGAGGCTCCCAACAATGCCAGGATCATCCCCAATAAAAGCGATATCCAGGATTACCAAAGACTGCTGTCAAATAAAAAAACAAAAGAATAGTACTAACTGCCATCGGTCCGTTTTAAGGCCGGTGGCTTAAATATTAATATTTATGGAGCACACTGCACAATCCGGTGAAAACGGACACCCATTCCGCTGGAAAGCGGACAGTGATTCCGGAATAAAACGGACACCCGTTCCGCGGCAAAGCGGACAGTGATTCCGTTTCAAAGCGGACAGCTGTTCCGGGGCAAAACGGACACTTTTCCCATCTTAGAGCCATTAACTTTTAAAGGAAGGGATAATGGCCAACAATCCGATAGGTATGAGAGAAGTACGCGAACTATTAC
>NZ_JBSXNR010000058.1:0-44267 GCF_056857735.1 Flagellimonas sp. L-11 | reverse complement strand
AACGAATTTGTTCCTGTATAAAGAATGACAAACTGTATCAAAAGAGTTTAGTGGTATAAAATTGACAACTTGGTAGTTTTTATCATAGTAATCACTACAAAAACCCGACAGGATCCATGCGCAAAAGTTGGGGTAAGATTTTGGGACGCTTGCAGCTCTTCACTGCGTTTCGTTCGCTTTTATGAAAGGACTTTTATATGAAGATTTGATTCAAATTATTGGGCTATTTCTTGTCCAATAGCTTTTCCAGGTAAGTCACCTTGTCTTTTTCAGCCTGAACAAGACGTTCATAGAGTTCAATCACCTTGTCCAAGGGATTGAATGTGCAATGATTATTGAATGTCCCCTCACTGCTGTCATTAAAATTGTTGAAGTAATTAATGGCCAACTCTTCAGAAAAGTTATGTATTGCTTCGGGTGTGACTCCCAAGGCTTTGGCGACAGCTTCAAGACGTTCATTATCAAGGGTCTCGGACTGTTCAATTTTGGAAACACTTTGTTGGCTGACACCCAACATCTCTGCCAATGTTTCCTGTTTCATGCCCCTTAGCTCACGGATGCGGCCAATCTTTCTTCCAATGTGGTTGTTCTTTTTTACTGTCTCCATATTCCAAAAATAAACATTCCAGATTTAAATATACGGGTAAATTACCAATGGTCGTGGTTGGTTACAACTTTGTATGGTTGGTTACACGGGAACAATGCCGTTGCTTTAGGTAAAACAAAAAATTATGGAGCAACGGACATTCAACTTGGAAGGGACGGACAACCCGGACGAAATTAGGGGAATCGTGTCCAAGGTGGTCGAAAAGGTCGATACCAACCATATCTATCTGACCATTGGAGGCGAGGAACACCCATATAAATATTGGTTCATTATCGTGACGGGAGACTATGCCAATAGGTTCCGGGAAGAGAAAGAACAGTTCCTGAAAGTATTTTTTGGTATGTACCCTGATTGTGTTGTGAGTTACTTTACGCCTACCCAGATAGGGGAGCAAGAGTCAGCAGGCACTACCTTTTTTGTCAATAATTGTAACAGGGAAAATATGATATATACCTGTTTTGATGATAGGAGTCTTGCCCCGTTCGACGAAGATGTTCTACCAAGAGTCCTAAATAGTTCGAGGACATATTACGAGAAAGAAATTGAAAAGGTGAGGGCATTTAGGAAAGGGGCTATGCCTTTCATGGATGAGGGATACTTTGAACTCGCTGGCTTTATGCTCCACCAAGCCTTGGAAATGGGATATCGGTTGGCCGAGCACTTCCTTTTGGGCCACACCCACAAAGGGCATTCAATAAGAGAACATCAAAACTTTATTGGGGATAGAAGCAGCACGTTCGGGGAAATTTTCCCTCAGGATATTGAAGAAGATATACGGTTGCTGAACAAACTAGATAAATCCTATGTAAAGAGCAGGTATTCCAAAGACTTCATCATCGAGGAGGAACAAGCCGATTTGATAAAGGGTTCCGTGGATATGTTCATCCTAAAATTGGAGGAATACATACCCGCCGAACTGGAAAAATGCCAAAGGAAAATCGAGGACAAGATGAATTCCACAATTCACGAACCCCTATCACCGAACATTAATGATAAAAGCCAAAAACAAGACCCTTTGTTGAATAGGCTCAGGGAACTGGAATGGAAATATTGTGGAACCTTGGAACCTTCTCAACAAAGAGAGGGACATTACAGCCTTAAGTTGATCAATGGCGGATACCAAGAAGCCATGTTGATAATCACCAATCTGATCAAGGTGTGCATGATGGCCATTGAATATCCCCATGGTTCCTCAAAATGGCTTCAAGAACCTGATATTGCCATAGCTGACACAATAGGCCATATCCTTGACCTTATGCCCTATGATGAGATGGAATTTTTGGATGAGGTAAGGCAATTGCTTTCGGAAACGCCATCCAATGATGAACCCCAAAATAATTCAATATGAAATCAAAAAAGAAACGCTTAAAGACCTTGGAAGAAATTCAACAGTTGAGGAACAATCTTTCGGGACTCTTGGGAAACAAAAAGTCAATAAATCCAAAAGGCTACTACGTGTCCTTTGAGGTAAGGGACAATAACCACATTTTAATGCAGATTATAAGTCTTTTGGAGGTCTGCGTTTTTGCCCTTGATGGAGAGGGAATGATGTTATCCCCTGATAATAAAAATGCGTCCAAAGATGACAGCGTTACCCAAGTGTTGGAACTGGTATTGAGTATCCTTCCCGATAGCCAGATGTACTTTTTGGACCAATTGGATGAAAAGCTATCAGAATTAGAAAATGGGAAAAAGTAAAACAACGAGTAAAAAGAGAGTTATGAAAAAAAGCAAAAAAGAATTGAAAAGATTAAAGAAATCCGCAAGGAACAAATTGGTCGTACTTGGGCCTTCCAATATCCGAAAGGATAAATTTAGACCAACATTTGTGATGTTGGATGGTTATCTAGATCTCTTTGTCACCATAGAAGCATTGATTAATGTATGTATCCTGGCGACCCAAGGAGACCCATATACTCCACCGCATGTAAAACAGCCGGGGGAAGATATACGAAAGACCTTGGAACTGGCCACACAACTTTTACCATTTGATGAAGGGCAGTTCTTGGATGAAATTAATAGTTTGTTGAAAAAAGAACATGAAGTTGATTAAAAATGTCTTAAGCTTTAGAAAAGAAATTATCGATAATCAAATTATATATTAATTCATAATTAAACTGCTTCCATAAACTTCTGACCAAGGTAATTGTGGTCTTCAGGATTTTCATCAATCAATAGCTTACATACTTTTGATAATTTTCTTGAAAAAGATCTAATTGCCGTATTAGGACTTTCATTTTCTTGAATGGCAGGATTCAGGTATATTAAATCAGCATGGGCAGGGTTGCCTGGGGAATAAATTGTTACTTCGATTGTTTCTGGCAAATATTCAAAGTCTTCGTTAAGAGGAGTTGATTTTATGATAGCCTCAAATTCCGGCCTGTTTTCCAAATATTGTTGTTTTACTTTTTCAAAATCTTCCTTCTTAAAACAATAAAACCCTACAAATTTTCTATCATTTATAGCCTTTAAAGCTAAGTGTTTGCATTTGTTTTCATTGCAATAATTACCTCGCTGAAGGGAAACGCCTCCCTTATTTGGAAGGAAAACATCTTTACTAATTAGTTTTTCTTTTTCGGGAACCTTCTTTTTAAAGTTCCTATCGAATAAATAATGTGCTAAGGTTTCGCAATTCCCGATTTCATTTGGTATTATATCGGACATTTAATCTAAAAAAGCTCCTAAATTTTTAAACAACTCACTTTTGTGTTTGGTAAAATCTTCTTCATCGATTTGAATTACATCTTTACCATCCTTTTCTATAAAATATCCGATTTTGTTGGCTCCTATTTCTAAGGAAAATACATTATCTAAATCTTTTTCCCAATCTAAAACTAATGTTCCAAAGGGGGTTCTAGAAAGGTTTTCAATGTCAAATTTTTCAATAATACTTGGATAGAAACTTTCGATAACCTCAACACTTTGTTTTAAGACATCCGAACTGATTTTTTGATTGACATCTTGACTCTCAAACAATGAGGTTATTTCAGATTTTAATTCATTCAATTTATCATGTTCAGTCTGGAAAGTATAATGATAAGTGTTTTTTAAATCAACGAGTTGTTCATCAAAAGTGAGATAATCATTTTCATTAGTACTTTCGTTTAAGATGCTATGCTTCTGAATCTCGGGATCCAATAATAAAAAAGTAGAGGTCAAAACATCCATATTATAAACCAATTAATTTTTGTGTTTCAGTTGAAAGTATATCTTTCAGTATCTTTTTATTTTCTGAATGAGCATCTTCATATAGGGAACTAAATTTCTCTTCTTTCTCTTTTAATTTACTAAATAATTCATAATCATTAAACCGTATAGCATAATGATGATCAATGATTATTCTTCTTATATCATTGTTAAAAGAAATTTCTGTTTTCTCCTCAAAAAAATTAGGGTTTAAATCTCCTTGAGAGATTAAAATTAACGTACCGTTTTTGGAATTTAAGAATTTCTTGTTTAACAACTCGGAATCTATGTTGAAAATCGAGCTTACAGGAATGAGATTACTTTTGTCTTCCCAAATAAACTCATCGCGATAATTTAAACCAATAGCTTCAATATAAAAATCGCTATCATCGCTAAAAGTTTCTAAATCTTTATCTATCCTTGATTTAAAGCTTTCCCATTTATCATATTTTCTAGTCTCTATGGAAACCTTAGATTGGTTTTGCTTTATATTTTCCGCTCTTAGAATGTTGTTAATGCTTCCATAATTATCAAAACTTTCAAATAAAAAGCCACTTACCTTATCATTTGAGACCCCAAAATCAGTTTGATTAATATTAATGGTTCTAGCTTTAATCAAATTCTTTTTTTGATAATCACTAAAGCCCTTCTTGTTTTTCATTTTTTCAAAAACATCATTTGGCTTTAAAAAAGATTGAGGAATAAAGACGGTAGCAGCCACCTTGCTAATCGAGTGTTGATTAGAAATAGGTTTTAAAGGTTCCAACATTAATTGCTAAGGATTTATATACAAAAGTAAGTATTAAAATCAAATTTGAGAATGTTGCTGTAATAATTATATCTTAAAACGTTGGAGATATACTCGAAGACATTTTATCGTTATGGCCTCAGGTTGACTGAAGAGTTTGTTGCAAATAACGATGAGGATATTAAGAAAGTGACTCCCTAAATTGAAATGGTTTTCAAACTATTAGAAGCGAGGTATAAATAGTATAGGAATGTCAATCTAGCGATAAAAATTTTTAACCTACAAAAGTTGCTTTTTTGGTACAATAAGCATAAATTCGCATCGTTATCTCATATATGAGATAACGAATTAAACTTCGCAAATTTTTATTCCGCCCTCTACAAAATAATCAACACTTGACTTTTTCAAAAAAAATGTATACCTTTGTAGTATAGTATCATATATGATACTATACTTTTAAATAATATGCCGAAAGAATCATTTGACAGAGCAGCTTCCGATATTGCTACTTTCTTTGAAAAACACCCTTTCAAGGCTTATACAACTCATGACATCCAACAGATATTTGATTCAGAAAAAGATAAATGGAGAATAGCTAATTATCGCAACTACAAACACTTCATCACTTTCTTGAACGATCGTAAAATACTATTGTTGGACGTTCAAAATCATGAGGGCCATACCTCCGAAAAACGAATTTTAAGGAAAAAAGAGGCAACACCTTTTCATGTCGGCTTGACCGTTAAAAAGGATGGATACTTAAGCTACTATTCAGCCATGCAAATCCACCAACTTACCCTTCAGTTACCAAAAACCGTTTATGTCAGTGAAGAAAAATATGAGGATGCCTATGCATTGAAACCAAAAGATGTCGAGTTGGAGCAGGATGCAGTGGACAGGGCATTTTCCAAACCACAACGTGTGGCGAGGGAATCCTATAAATCAACTTTTGATGGCTTTCGCTATGTCTATCTTCAGCGAAAGCATACTTCTATCAATATCGGTATAACAAAAAGACAGAGTTTGACCGTGACAGACCTTGAGCGTACTTTAATTGATATTGCCGTCCGTCCCGTATATTCCGGTGGAGCCTTTGAGGTGCTGGAAGCTTTCAAAAATGCAAAGCCAAATATTGATGTGACAAAACTTAACGAATATCTTATTCAACTAGACTATATCTATCCTTACCACCAACTCATTGGATTTTACCTGGACCTAATAGGTTTTTCAAAAAAAGACCTACAGATGTTTTTGGATAAAAAGACAAATATCAACTTCTATCAGGCCTATAATCTATCCAATAAAAAGCTGAATGAAAAATGGGGTATATATCACCCTATTGGGATTGAAGCTCTTTGATTCGTTCCTGTACGAAATCAAAGTAAAAATCATACTCTTCACTTTTAGCGGTGATGGTATCCTTTACATTTAGCCAGTCTTGGGCGTGGGTATCTCTATATTTTTCTATTAAATCCAAAAACTTTAATGGCACCTTCTTCGCATCGAAGATATGTTGAAGCATTTCTTTATTTTCAGAAGAGGAACAATCAATCTGAAAATTTTGAAACAAGTTCCAAATGTCATAAAAATCCCGAGCCCTAAGCTTCATTTTGGCAGTGGGTACAATATCCCTGTACTCGGGCATTGACTGGCATAGCGCCCTCAATTTCTCAAATACAATCATTTCTGGGGTGTACACATAAAAAATGGCACCTTCTACATCGACCAACCTTTTAGGCTCTGTATATTCATATGAACTAATATCGACCGTAAAAATCGTCGAATTATTTTCTTGGATTACATGAGCCTCTCTTCTGTTTTTGTCCTCGTCTTCAGGGGTGTAATTTTTGTAATCGATTACTTTGAATGCTAGCTGATATCCCTTCCATTCCTTCACCTTATTCTGCCTTGGCTTTTCGTAAAATTTTACGTCAAAAACCACCAAATCGTGTTTTTCAAATTCCTGGGTCAAAAGTCCCTGCATTTTGCCATTGATTCTTTTGTATTCCTCATTGGTGAAATCTCCGGAAATTGAGAAGTCAACGTCTTTGGAAGCCCTGTCTGTTATCTTATAAGCCAACTCCAAAGCGTTTCCACCTTTAAGGACAAGACCGTACATTAGTTCTTCATCACCTACTAAAGCACGAAGGGTTAACATTTTTATAGTTTCGAGAATGGAACTCATAATTTGAAAAGTAGTCGTTTTGCCGTGAAAAAAATTAAAATAAACATATTTATCGAGAAACGAAATGTGATTCACATTATAAAAGAACTTCTATGGCTTTATCAACAACAGATGTATCCAATTCCTTCAAATAGGCTTGGGTTATGGCCATATTTTGATGCCCCAATGATTCGCTGATTACATCTGTTGCAACCCCTTTTTGCTTTAGGCAATTGGCAAAACTGTGCCGAGCCACATAACTGGTCACAGATTTTTCAATTTCGGCCAATTTGGCGATTGCCTTTAAATCCTTATTGTAGTTTTTGAGCACTTTTGTTTTGCGGTTCTCTATCTGGTTGGGTGTAAGCACGTCACGGAGTAAAATGGGGAACACATATTTTGTGCCCAATGAATTTTTACGATAATAATCCAAGATCTCCTGAACCGGAGGTAAGATTTTAATGGTAAAGTTTCCCTTGGTTTTAGAACGGGTATAGTAGATATTGCCCCCTTTGATGTCCTTCCATTTCAATTTCATCATATCGGCAAAGTTCATCCCCCTGGTATAGAAACTAAATACAAAATAGTTTTTGCTGTTCACAAGCTCTGGGTTTTCAGAAAGGTCAACATTGATTATTTGTTTTACCTCTTCAAAGGTAAGTGCCCTTTTGGCACCCTTTCCTTTCAATCTCGATACTTTGTATACACGAAAGGGATAAAGGGATTCCTTTACGATATTTCTTCTGATGGCATGGTTGTACAACGCCCTTATGGAGCGCATCCTCACGCCAATACCGCCATCTGTGCCACCTCGTGAACGCAGATAGGCCTCATACTTTTCAAGAAAGGCCGGAGTAATGTCCGTAAAGGAGAGGTCTTTGTCAAACTTTAAATATCTAAGGACGGATTTACTGGTATCGTTGTGGAAACGGGCATTGCCCATTCTGCCAGCTAGTTTCAACTCCTCCACTATTTCATCCCAAAAGTCAAAAACGTTTCTTCTTACCGGGTTGAATGCCAGCCTAAAATTATGTTCAAATTCCCTCAAAGAGAAATCGTCTTTCTCCATTTCCAACTCTGCAATCACTTTTAAAGCCCTGTCCCTAAACTTTAATAACAACCGGTTGTCCTGAATAAAATTGCTATGATTCTTATTGAAGGAGCCAGTACGTTCATCCCATTCTTTTGGAAATGCATTGTAAATGGTCTTGAAGTATTTAGATCGCCTATCTTTGGTCACACGAAGGCATACCGGATAACTTCCATCGGAAAGCTGTTTTTTTCTTAAAACCGTTCGTACATTAATCATTTTCAGCGGTGTTTTGGGTACAACATAGGTACAACAAATGGTCATTTAAAGGTAGTATTGATGCTTCTAAATGAAAAGAAAAAATTCATAAAACATTGAATATCAATACATAAGAAACCAAATGAAAATTTATGATAGCTAAAAAAAGCTGCTCATAATCAGGGGGTCCCTGGTTCGAGCCCAGGTGGGACCACTTTTATTAATATTGAAGCCTTGTAAATCAATGATTTATGAGGCTTTTTTCTTTTAAGGGGATGAATTGAAAAACCCTGTAAAAAGAATTAGTTGATGATTTTAAAAGTGTTTTACTCACAGGTAGAGTTCTAATTTAATTCGATGATAAATTCAGCCCCTTTAAAGGCTATATGTAAGTGATGTGCCTGGAGTCCCTCATGATTATTTTTTGCCACTTTTTCAATTCGGTCCCGCCACAATTCGAGAACATTAGATTATTTGGGTCGTCATGGTGTTGCTTCCAATAAAGATAATTGGCATGCCCCAGTTCATGGGCAAGACAGCCAGGGTTTCTTGCCTCAATAGTGACATAATCAGAAAAAAGCCCCAAGGAGCAACCACGTTTTCCCTTGATGTCCCTAACAGCAAACACAACAATAGGGGCTGCAAAACCTAAAAGACGGCGCCCAACACCGTCAAAACAATAGGTGTTGGCAATCAATTCATAATTGCTGCCCGTTGCAAGAACATCGTCTGTCCAAGCACCTGAATCACATTCCACATCGAGATTTCTTTCTCTAAGATGGGTAGGGATAACCGTATGAATATTTTCAACAATGAGTTTGACATTGGCCGAATTCCTCCACACATTTATAGCGTCATCAATTGTTGGTTGAAGGTTTACAGGGGAGGTAAGCTCTCTTCCATTTTCATCTCTGAGAATTATTATGCAAATCCGCATTTTCTTTCTAATATCAATTCCGAAAAGGTCCAGTATTACCCCGACCAATCCAACTATCCGCCAAACTATTTCGATTATCAAGTTCCATAATTGTTTGATGAGCCTGCCTATTATTGGAATCATCAAGATGATACTAATGATGCCGGCAATAATGTCAATGATAATATTGACAGTCCAGCATACTACCCGTATCACCCATTTTCCCACAGTGATTACAACAAAGGTTATAACCGCCACAAGAACCACCTCAATCCAACAAAACCACTTATTGCAGCATAGACACCATTTTTTGCATCTTCTTCTCTTGCATTTCTCTACACGTTCCTCGCGCCATTCCTTGACAGGCTTTTCAATTTCCTCCTCCACCCATTCGTGGAACTCATCACAAAGTTGTGCCATGGTTACCTGTTTTGATTATTGATTTATATTGTTCAATGTCCTCCAGTTTTGTAAGGACATTGGCAAGCTTTATATAACTTCGGAGAAGGCCGGCAGCTTTGGACAATGCACTGGATATTATTGATATCCCCAAGGACCAAAGCAGGAACTTCCATTGAAAAGCGGATGTTAGGGAGAAAATCAATAAACTACTGAAAAAAGATATAAAAAGGCCGATTGCCCCCCATGTGCAGCCGCATTCATTGAAAAGTTCCTGGATCTTAATCTCGATTGTTCTTGTCTGTCCGGGATCAAGGTCCAAATCAATCTTTACCTCTTCGACGTGCTTCCGGTTCAAAAGCGTGTTGAGCCTTTGCGTGTTCTGGATATCCTGCAAATTCCTGAGCAGTAGTTTCATTTTCAGTACGACATGATGATAGCTACTAATAATAGTAAGAAATTACGTCCAAAATTTAAGTGTGTATTGTATGGATTGCTCGTCTATATGTTCATTTGGTAGGTTTTTGGGAATAAATGCCTTCCAAACAGAACATAAATGTTTTGTAAACAAATGATTACATAACATTTTGAAGTAAAGAGGTATAATTATTTTTTTGCTTCTTTCATTAAATAGTAAGAGAGACTGGCTGGAAGAGATGGATACTGAGAGCCACTAAAAATGGACAATTTGAGCCATCGCATGTTTTGATATGGACCATCTTGTTTTTCAGTGATTTATTAGTGTTTGTGCTATGCTCAATTTTCCCGGCGAAGGAGGTGTACTAGGTCCGTTGGCGGTTAATAAAGGAAACTAAATTTAGAGGGATATGTATAGAATATAAGCACTCATGTTTAGCAAATTATGGGGTATTATGCACTTATATTACTTGAATTGGAGCCTAAACAAAAAAAGCGTATATTTACAACGATGTAACCGTAAAAATACAATTATGAGTGCTAAAGTTGAATCAGGTAGTCCAATTAAAAAGCAAAGCCGACAGAAATCAGTTATTGGTAAAAAGGGACAATTACAAGCTAAACCTCGTAAGTTTTCACCCTCTTGGGTTGTTGCACACCCTAAAGACGCTCCTGGATATAAAATGCAATTAATTGGTCGAATCCGAGAAGGAGTAAAAAAGTCTGATTGGAAACAATTGATACTTCATACGGGTTCTACTGAAAAGGAGTTTGAGCATATTCTTCCGGCATCGATAAGTAGTATGCAAAAGAAAACTGTATATGGAAAAGAAACATCCGAGCGTATTTATGAATTAGCGACCTTATATGGATTGGGTTATGAAGTTTTTGATTCTAAAGAAGACTTTAAGAAATGGTTAATGACCCCATCAAAGACACTTGGGAATAAGGTTCCTTTTGAATTGCTTGATAGTAGCTTTGGCTTTGAAATGGTTGAAAACGAAATTGTCAGGATTCAATACAATGTTTACGGCTAATGGTTGTTTATCGAGTTGCCAATGTAAAATATAAGGATTCTACACTTTCAGGAGTAGGAGCTGAAAAAGTTGGAGGTAGATGGAATGAGGTGGGGACTAGGGCTGTATATTGTTCAGAAAATATTTCATTGGCACTATTAGAATATTATGTCCACTCACAGAATATTGCATATTTACCAAAAGAGCTTTTAATAGCTAAAATTCAAATCCCTGATGATTTTGAAATTAAAGAGATAGAGGAACTTCCAGCAGGATGGAACCAATACCCATATACTTCAAAAACCACCAAAATATTTACTGAATTTGCAAAAGATCGAAATGCTTTCGCATTAAAAGTACCATCTACAATTGTAGGTGTGGAGTTCAATTTCATCTTAAACCCTCTATATAGGGATTTTGGAAAAGTGGAAGTTGTTGAATTTTTAGATATACCTATAGATGATAGACTGAAAAAGGACAAACATGATTAAATAGTGTTCTTTCTAAAACGATAGTAACACTTCTATTGCCTCATCAACAATAGATGTATCCAATTCCTTCAAATAGGCCTGTGTGATTGCCATGTTTTGATGGCCCAATGACTCACTGATTACATCTGTCGCAACACCTTTTTGCTTAAGGCAATTTGCAAAACTGTGACGAGCCACATAACTGGTAACAGATTTTTCAATTTCGGCCAATTCGGCGATTGCCTTTAAATCCTTGTTATAGTTTTTGAGCACTTTGGTCTTGCGGTTTTCAATCTGGTTCGGGGTAAGCTCATCATGGAGCAAAATAGGAAAGACATATTTCGTGCCCAATGAATTTTTACGATAATGATCCAGTATTTCCTGAACCGGAGGGAGGATTTTAATGGTAAAGTTTCCCTTGGTCTTGGAGCGGGTATAGTAAATGTTTCCACCTTTGATATCCTTCCATTTCAATTTCATCATATCGGCAAAGTTCATTCCACGAGTATAAAAGCTAAAAACAAAATAGTTTTTGCTGTTCAAAAGCTCCGGATTTTCAGAAAGGTCAATATTGATTATCAGTTTTACTTCTTCAAAGGTAAGAGCCCTTTTGGCCCCCCTTCCTTTCAATCTCGATACTTTATATGCATGAAAGGGATAAAGGGATTCCTTTACGATGTTTCTTCTTATGGCATGGTTGTACAATGCCCTTATGGAGCGCATCCTTACACCGATACCGCCATCTGTGCCACCTCGTGAACGCAGATAGGCCTCATACTTTTCAAGAAAGGCCGAGGTAATGTCCGTAAAAGAAAGGTCTTTGTCAAACTTTAAATATCTCTGGACGGATTTACTGGTATCGTTGTGAAAGCGCGCATTGCCCATACTACCAGCTAGTTTCAACTCCTCCACTATTTCATCCCAAGTATAGGCAGAACTTCGGAAAAGGCTTCATTTTTTAACCCCAAATCTTTATTGTAACATTTTGTAACAATAAAGAAAAATACCATATCTTAGTGATGTAATTCGCAGTGATAATTTGATCTTTATAAGGGTAACCGTAACCTATGTAAGGTTTCAACCTTTTGAAAATCAAACACTGACAGTAATGCATAAAAACAACTAAACAGAATTAGAATGAAAAAAATGTTAAAAAAACTAAGTAAGTTCCGCATTAAATTGATGCTTGTGGTCTTGACCTTGCCCTTAGCGGGAATCGGTCAAGAAGTTGGTTCAATGGAGCGACTGGTCTCTCCTGAAATTGCCGATGACAACACGGTAACTTTTAGAATTAAGGCACCAAAGGCAGAAAAGGTAGCCTTATCCGGCAATTGGATGCCAATGGTACCCAGTAAGGGAGTGGGAATGACCCGAAAGACCGTAGCGCTGAGCAAAGATGAAAATGGAGTTTGGTCCACTACGGTTGGCCCACTGGAACCAGAACTTTATGGGTACACTTTTGTCGTAGATGATGTTAACACTTTGGATACCGCCAATTTATTGGTTGCTCGCGACGGAGCATTTAGGACAGAAAATGTGCTGTACATTCCAGGTGAAGCCTCTGAACTCTATTGGGCCAAAACAGGACCAAAAGGGACCGTTCACAAAATTTGGTACGAGTCCCCGACCTTGGACTTAACCCGTAGAATGTATGTATACACACCACCGGGGTATGCCGATAACAATAAAAACTATCCTGTTTTGTATCTATTGCATGGTGGAGGTGGAGACGAAGAGGCATGGCCAACCCTTGGGGTTGCAAACCATATCTTGGACAATCTTATTAATTCAGGAAAAGCCAAACCCATGATCGTGGTAATGACCAATGGTAATCCAGGTCAAGCCGCCGCTTTAACGGTAAGCCCTAAACTGGAACCTTCAACACAACCCGTAGGGGGCATGGCAAATATGTTGTTCGAAAAAAGTTTGGTCAATGACGTGATTCCTTACATTGAATCACATTTTCGAGTGAAAGCCAACAAAGAGAATCGTGCTTTGACCGGCTTGAGCATGGGCGGCCTACAGACCATGAACACCTCTTTTGAAAACCCCGAGCTGTTCGATTATATTGGCGTTATGAGTATGGGATTTGCCGACCTCAGTCGTTTTGGAATTGAGGTGGACCATTCTAAAAGAGGTGAGCAAATAGAAGCTTTAAAAGCTGCCGACCCTGAACTTTATTGGATTGCTTGCGGAACGGACGATTTCTTGTACCAAAGTGTAGTTGATATGCGAAATGAACTGGACAAACACGATTTTGACTACACCTATCGCGAAAGCACCGGCGGACATACATGGTCCAATTGGAGAATCTATCTATCGGAATTCGCGCCGATGTTGTTTAAATAATAGGGTAAAAGGTATCTTGTATTCCCACTAAAACAAAAGATAGATCTTTTTGCTTTTTAAACCCTTTCAAGTCTTGGATTTGGAAGGGTTTTTTAATGAATTGAACATTTATCAAGAAACAGCACCTTTTTTCCGACATCAATTGAATCCCCAGAATTCACTAATTTGCTACAAAGGTATTCTATGGACTTTCCAAATAAATTCCCAACTTTTTTAGATTGTTTTCCCGTTCAATCCGCCCCGTCTTTTTGTGGGGGGCGTTTTGAAGGAAAAATAATGTTTTAGGTAATGTGCCCGTAAAGGTTCACGTATGGGGTTCCCCTTTGTATCACGGCAAAGACCCTGGACAACAATTTGTTCCTAATGATATTGATGGTGCTCATCTTGTTCTTTCCCATGGCCACTCTACGTTGGTAATATTCCCTTATTTCAAGGTTGTGCCTGATGGATGATTTGGCACACATATCCAAAAGACTTTTCATCTTTTTGTTCGCAAGCTGGCTAATCCTAGGCCTTCCCTTTAGGCTGGTCCCCGATTGGTTGGGAAATGGTGCCACTCCACAGTATGACGCAAACTGTCTTGAGTTCTTGAACTTGGTAAATCCTTCAGTGAAGACCATTAGGTGGAGGGCTGCCTGATTCCCAATGCATTTGATGGAGAGCAATAGTTCGAACTTTCGGGCCATTTCCCTATCTGAGGAAATGATGGCCTCCATTTCTGTTCCAATGGTGTCGATTTGAACGGATAGTTCCTTGATCATTTTTTTCTGTACCCCTAGCAATAGTTTGGGCATTTCTTTCCCGAACACTTTTTTTTGCTCTTTCAGGCTGGCTTTGTAACCGGCCCTTTGCCTTACCAGTCTTTCCCGCAACGACAGGAGTTTTTTTAGGGTCCTTATTTCTTTTGGGGCGACTTGGGAGGGCTGGATTTCTTCGCGGAGCCTATAGGCGTAGATTGCGATTTTTTCGGCATCTACCCTGTCATCCTTTCCCCTTGATATGCCCAGGGACCTTTTGATCTCAAGTCCGGGAATGATGGAGAAGGGCAGCTTATTGTTCGAGAGAAATTCGGACAGCCGTTCGGAGTATAGCCCTGTATGCTCAAAGGCGAAGAAGATCATTTCCCTTGGATGGACAGTGTTGGCCAAAACCCATTTTACCAAAAGGGACATTCCCTTTTCCGTGTTCTCAAAAGTGGCCGACCGCTTGTTTGAATGGATACTTGCATCGAGGGTGGCCTTGCTCACATCGATGCCGATGGTCTCTTTGATTTCCATAACTTTATAATGTTTTAAAATGGTTACGTTGACTAAAACCTTTAATAGGGGATTCCTAAAATTCTATCTGGTCCTTTGTAACCTGATTAGAAGAGAATGGGGACTAATACTTACCATGGGCCGTTAACCCAGGATTTGGGTGAGTTCACCCCATTCTCTTTTTAAAAACCAAAGTTATCCACAAAAAAGGAAGTTATGAGTCTCCCCCGGACCCCCTCTTTTCAACATCATAAACAATGGTTTAAAATAGAAAGTTAATCTAAAGGATAATTCTATGCTCACTGCCGAACAAAAACTCAAGGAGCGTATCAAGGAACTTACCTGTTTGTATGAGGTAACCTCCCTGATCGTCAACTGCGATTATGACGATATGGAAACCGCATTGCTTGGCATTGTGCAATGTTTGGAGCGCGCTTGGCAATTCGACAAGGAAACTTATGTGGTCCTTTCCACCTCCGATTATTCTATAAAAACAGAGGAAAAGGGCGATGCCTATGTTTTTTTGGAATCCGTCATTACCGTGTTCAATAAGCCCAAGGGTGAGATTAAGGTTGGGTATCCGTTCCCCAAATACCAGCTAAAGGATTTTTTAGAAGAAGAACAGCAACTGTTGGACAATGTCTGCCTAAAAGTGGGCAATTTGTTGGAACGTAAGGAAATCAAAGAAAAGGAAGAACATATCCGCAGACAGGTGGAGCAATCCGACAGGCTCCGAATCTTGGGAGAAATCACAGCGGGTATTGCTCACGAGCTCAATACACCACTGGCTAACATATTAGGTTTTACCGAACTCTTAAAAGAGCGGATAAGTAATGATGAACAGGCGCTCAAAGATTTGGACAAAATTATTACCAACACCATATTTTCACGGGAAGTAGTAAAAAAACTGATGTTCTTTGCCTGCGAAATGCCAGAGACCCGTGAAGTCATCAATGTGGTCGAGGTGATGGAGGAGGCCATCAATATGCTGCGGACCACCTTGAGGCAGAATGATGTCTCTTGCGAATTTGAGCATTCCGAAGACACCATTGAACTTCGTATTGATAAAATCCAGTTGACCCAAGTGGTCTTCAACCTTATTGTAAACGCCATCTATTTTGCACCGCCCAAAAGCACTATTTCCGTTTTTCTTGGAATCGAAAAGGAAAACATCATCCTAAAAATTGCCGATCAAGGCCCTGGCATTCCCGAAGAATCCATAGCGCACATTTTCGACCCTTTTTTTACGACCAAACCCGTTGGCGAGGGATCAGGATTGGGACTTAGTGTGGTGCACGGTATTGTTCAGAGCCATCAAGGAAGCATCGCGGTTAGGCCAAATACTCCAACAGGCACTATCTTTACATTGAAATTCCCAAAAAAGTAAACGCCTTGTTGAAAAACGAGAACATATTGCTGGTCGATGATGACATCGATATTCTTGAACTGTTGCAACGGCATTTAAAGTCGATGGACTACCATACCTACAAAGCCGTTTCGGTAAAAGAAGCGCTTTACATTTTAAAAGATACCGAGATAGATTTATTGGTAACGGACATCAATATGCCGGAGATAGATGGCTTGGAATTGGTAAAGTATGCTGCTGAACATTACCCAGATATGCCCAAATTGGTGGTAACGGGCTTTCCTTCGGTGGAAGATGCATCAAAAGTTATTCAGCATGGTGTAACGGACTACCTTACCAAACCCTTTACCAAAGTAGAGCTGGAAGATGCCGTAAAAAAAGCCTTTGCCAGCAAAGATGCCAAGGAGACCATTAAAACATCATCCAAAGAAAATATTGCCAAGGGCTATGCGGACATGATAGGAACCTCCGAAGCGTTCCAAAAGGTCACGGAAATTATAGACCGGGTAAAGGATAACCGAGCCACAGTTTTGGTTCGCGGGGAAAGCGGAACTGGAAAGGAACTTGTGGCAAGGGCTGTCCATTATTCGGGCAAGTTTGCCCGGGCTCCTTTTATTGCGGTAAACTGTGGTGCCATCCCAGAGAACCTTTTGGAAGCAGAGCTTTTCGGTTACACCAAAGGTGCCTTTACGGGGGCCAACGAAAATCGCAATGGTTTTTTTCAGGCAGCGCACAAGGGAACTATTTTTTTGGATGAAATAGGAAACGCCCCCTTGCCTGTTCAAAATAGATTGCTGCGGGTGCTTCAGGAAAAAGAAGTGACCAAAATAGGCTCGCAAAAACCTGAAAAATTGGATGTGAGGGTTATAGCTGCCACCAATAGTGATTTGGAAGAACTAATTCAAAAGAAAACATTTAGGGAAGACCTTTATTACCGCCTTTCCGTGGTTACGGTTGATGTCCCCCCCCTTAGGGAACGCTCCTCCGACATTCCTTTGTTGGTCGACAAGTTTATGCAGAAGTATGGCATTGAATATAAAGATCGCTTTGTTCGCATTGCTGATGACGCCCTTGACGTTTTGGAACGATATTCTTGGCCAGGCAATATCCGTGAACTGGAAAATGTTGTGCAACGCGCCGTTATTATGTGCGATGGCAAAATTACTTTGGAGCATTTACCCGATGAACTAAAGTATAAAATAGACTTCCCAAAAAAAGGTTTTAAAACGCTTCAAGAAAAGGAAAAAGAGTATATTCAAGAAGTGCTCCTGTCCACCCAAGGAAACAAAACCAAAGCAGCTGAAATTTTAGGAATCAACCGGAAAACGCTTCGCGAAAAATTGAAATAACTACTGGGGCATTTTACCCCGACCGGGTAAAAAGTACCCGCCTTTGTTTTTCTTTCACGGAACTAAATAAAAGTTAAACATCTTATAATCATATATTTATGATTTATGATATGCCCGTATTACTGTAAATGGCACAAGGGTTGCGTTTATATGGGCAAAATGCTGGGATGCTGTTGAGGTGTCCCGTCCGTTAAGAACTGGAAATGAAATACGGAAGCCTGATCATGGAGAAAAAGGATTATGTAACGCTTAAACGAATACTGAACTTTCATAGGTATTATGAGGACTATGCCCACAAAGATGCCTTGGAAAAGTTGAGCGACAGAATTGACAAGGCTTTGGTGGAGGATGAGTCGGATATTCCAGATGATGTGGTTCGGTTAAACTCAAAAGTTACGGTCGAATTTGTAAATGGAGCACGTCAAATGTTTCAACTGGTTCCATCGACACGGGGTAATCTTAAAAACAATATGATATCTGTTGTGAGTGCCATGGGAGCAAGTTTGGTCGGGCTTGCAGTTGATGATACTGTTCAAATCGGTACTCCTTCGGATTCGAGATCCTTTAGGATAGTGGACGTGGAGCAATCACACCAATTATCGTCCAGTTTTGATTTTTAAAATGCAGTACAAAATAATTTGTAAACCTTAAATATATATAGTTATGAGAATAATAGTTTTAGCACTTCTGTTCGTGGTAGCAACCACAAATATCAACGCACAAAATGTAACCCCTCAAGAAGTAAAAGTTGGGGATATATTGGAGATTGGCCGTCCCGATGCACCCCAGTACAAGCACATTGATTTCCCCCGTGCCAACTTCATTATTAAAAAAGGAGGCATTGCCAATTATAAAAGAGTAGAGGGAAACAAAGTGGTGGTAACCGCCATAAAGGAAAAAAGGGATGGCACCGTGGAAGTGAGAATAAAAAAGACCGACGGTAAAAGATTCTTTAACAGCCACCCTGTGGTTAAGGCAGATTTGAAAAATGCACTTGAGTCGGGAGAGTTAAGTGTACTGTAGTTGATTGATGATTTCCGCTCAGCTCAAAGCATTTAGGTTTGCTCAATTAGATGGTTAGCTAATGGCTGGGCGGATTTATTCAAATAAATCCAAGTTCAATTCTATAGAAACAACAAAAAAAGCAAAGAATGCCCAAAAAAATGTCCATAAAACAGCGAATAAACGCTGGTTTCATACTGGCTGCGGCATTTATATTGGTGCTTGCTTCCAACCGATTGAACCAACGTAATTTTTCTACCGTAGAACAAAGTGTAAACTCAGTTTTTGAAGATCGTTTGGTGGTTCAGGAATACATTTATAGGCTCAATAATCTATTTCATAAGAAAGAACTGGCCTTGGCCAAAAATGAGTTAAACACGAACACGCTTGCGGAATCTTCCGATATAGAAAAAATACTTTCAGATTTTGCAAAAACAGAATTAACGGTCAAGGAATCGAGGTACTTATCGGACTTGAGAAGCAGCTATTCCGAGCTTCAAGAGATGGAGAAAAACCTATCGGTCAAGAATGCATCCGGAAGCGCAGAAATGAAGCGTGATATCTCATCAAAGCTGACCAGGATTAACAATGACCTTGATGAACTTTCCGAGGTCCAACTTTCAGAGGGAAGGCAATTGACCCAACGATCCCAGAGGTCTCTTGGCATGAACCAATTATTATCACGTTTGGAAATAGTGTTCTTGGTCATTATCGGAATACTTTTTCTTCTTATTGTATTCCATCGTGAAAAACGAGGTATGCAACTGGTGGAAAAGGATTCTTAGGGTTTTCCAAGCTTCAAATAACCTCCAAAATGGATTGGGCATTCCCATTAAAAACAAAGTTTTCACCCTTTTCCTTTCCTAGCAACAATCTGGCTATGGGAGCGTTGGCCGAAATACAGTAAACAACACCATCGGTATACTTAAAAGCACCTGCGGAGATGGCTATAAAATAATCGGCCACACTTGTTTTTACCAGAGAGCCCAAACATATTTTTGCTGACAACCTATCAATATTGATTTTATTCAAGATGCTTCGGGTTGCATCGAGCTCCAGCAATTGTTGACCCAGCTTTTCCTGTTCCAATTGCACCATGGCCCTTCCTGTTTCATGCTTGTCACCTGCCGAACTTTTGGTTTCGGAACCCAAGGATTCCCGGAGTTCATCGCCCTGTTTTTTGAGACGTTCGGTTCGCTCGTCCAAATGGCTCCAGCAGAAGTCTAAAAGTGCTTTTTTCATAATTTGATTAGGCAAAGTTAAGTCGGAAAACGGTTTCAACATTAGGAACAGAACGTACCTGGACACCTCCTCCGTGAAGTTGCATCACCCTTTTGGAAAGACTTAGGCCAATACCCGTGCCTTCGCTTTTGGTGGTAAAAAAGGGAACAAATATTTCGTCCATTACCTCGGGGGGTATCCCAGGACCGTTGTCCTTAATATCAATATATTTTGAGCCGTTTTCATCGACTCCAGCAACCATTTGCACTTTTCCGCCGCTGGTGGACTCAACAGATTGCAGTCCGTTTTTTGCCAAATTGATCAACACTTGGGAGATTTGTTTTTCATCAATATAAAACTCCAAATCCTCTGGGTGGCAAAGTATATTGAACTCGCTTTCGCCTTCAAGCAGCCGGGCGGACATGAGCACATCTATCTTTTCCAGTAAGTCCTTTCCTTTCACAAGGGTTTTGTTCGGGTCCGGTACGTGCAATAGGCTTCGGTAAGATTGCACAAAATCCATTAAATCTCCACCCTGTTCCTTGATGACCTCCAATCCTTTCAACGTATTTTTTATCTGGCTTTCCTCCAGCTCTTCCATTGGGGTGATTTTGCCTCCTTTTCGGTAGTATTTAATAATGGAATCCGATATGGAAGCAATGGGGGTAATGGTATTCATAATTTCATGTGTAAGCACACGGATGAGTCGTACCCAAGACTCGGTTTCTTTTTCGTCCAGTTCCTTATGGATGTCTTGGACTACCACTAGCAGTAAAGATTGACCGTCCAATCTTAAAGGGGTGGACTTTAGGGCCAATTGTGTTTGTTCGCGCTCATTGGACAATTGGAACAACTTGCGTTGAAAAGGCCGAAAGTCTTTAAAGATTTCGTACAGATTTTCATCCACTTGCTTTAACTGTTTGATGTGGTTCAAGGGTGTATAATCCAACAACTGCTCTAAAGTGGGATTGGCGAAAAGAATATGCCCCTTCTCATTGTAGGTCATGATGCCGATACTGGCCTGTTTCAAAATTTCTTGATAGTACTGCTCCCGTATCTGGAGTTGCATGTGGACTTCTTGGATAAGGCCATTTACACGGTTTAGGCTCTTGTTCAGTTCTTTAAAAGATTCAATCGTAACACCTTCTGGAAAGCGTAGGGTAAAATCCTCATTTTTAATGGCATCAAAAAAGTATGAGATTTTTCTATTGGTCCGATTTATAAAGGTAATTAGTGAGAATACTTGGACAATCATTAAAATGGTACAAAACCCAGAGGTAAAAAACCATTTGTAGGCCAATGAAAAGGCCATTGCAATGGCTGTTAGGGTGAGGAGAACTACCCGGACAATAAGCTGAATATAAAAGTTTCTGCTTGCCATCAGTCGTTCCTTTTCTTCAACTTGTTATAAAGCGTTTGTCGGGAAATGCCCAATTGTTCGGCTGCGGCACTGTAATTGCCCTCATTCTGTTCCAAAGCCCTGAGGATCATTTGTTGTTCCATTTCGTTGAGGGTCATGGGCTCGCTGTCAAAAGAATGCATGGGCTTGGCATGCAACAGAAAATCGGAGGGTTTTAAAACATTGCCATCAGAAAGGATAACGGCTCGTTCCATGGTATGCTGCAACTCCCTAATATTGCCCGGCCACGGGTATTCCATCAGTTTTTCCTGTGCCAACTGATTGATTCGCAAGCCGCTCTTATCATATTTATGGGCAAATTTTTTGAGAAAAAAATCCGCTAGCACCAGAATGTCCTCATCCCGTTCCCTTAGCGGAGGTACTTCAATATGGATAGTGTTGATGCGGTACAGGAGATCTTCCCGAAACAATCCATCCGCGACCATTTGCTCCAAATTGCAATTGGTGGCACATATTAACCGAATATCTACATCAATGGATTTATTGGAACCCACCCGAACTACGGATTTGTTTTGGATGGAAGACAATAATTTGGCCTGCATTTGAAGCGAAAGATTCCCGATTTCATCCAAAAACAGGCTTCCTTGATGTGCGGCCTCAAACTTCCCGGCCCTATCTTCTTTGGCATCGGTAAAGGCACCTTTGGTGTGTCCAAAAAGTTCACTTTCGAACAGGTTTTCGGCAATGGACCCCATATCCACCCCAATAAAAACCTCATTTTTTCGAGTGGATAATCGATGCAGCTCCCGGGCAATCAATTCTTTTCCGGTACCATTTTCTCCTGTGATGAGGACGTTAACATCGGTTTTGGCCACTTTGGCCACGAGGTTCAGAACAGAAGTCAATGCCTTGGACTGGCCAATGATATAATTTCGTCCCTCGTTGATGACCTGCTTTAGGTTGTTCTCTTTTTTCTTTAGGTTGTGTATTTCTTGTTTCGATTTTCTCAGCTCGTAGGCCGATTTCACCGTGGTCATCAACCGTTCGTTGTTCCAAGGCTTCAGCACAAAGTCGGATGCCCCTTGCTTGAGTGCCCTAACCGCTAAATCCACGGCACCGTATGCCGTCATCATGATCACCGAGGTATTGGGCGATTTCTTTTTGATCTCGTTGAGCCAATATAATCCTTCGTTGCCCGTGTTTACCCCAGCGGAAAAGTTCATGTCCAAGAGCACAATGTCAATATCATGTAAGTTAGGGAAAGAGGAAATCTGGTTGGGATTAAAAATGGTTTGGACACTTTTGTACTCAAACTGCAAAAGAATTTCCAAAGCACTCAACACGCTCTTGTTGTCGTCAACCACTAAAATTTTGGCATCAACCATAGGGCTTTTCGGTTCATATTGAAAGCTAAAGCTACTAATTGCTTCGATATGTTTTATATACCTGTAAAACATTTGGACATTTTTTGTACAAAATTTTTACACTTACTTAATGATAATTGTTCAATTTTTATTGTAAATATCTGATAATCAGATTAAAAATATTTTGGCACAAGAATAGACGGTAATTTGGCACAGGATAAAACTATGAGCCTAAAAACATACATTACAACTTTATTATTATTTACATCCTTGATTGGGTTTTCGCAGGAGGTTTGGACGCTGGAGGAGTGTGTGGATTATGCCATTGAACACAATCTTCAGGTTAAGAATACGTCTTTTGGCAACGAATCCAGCAGGGAATCTTATAGACAGTCCATCAGGGACTTATTGCCGACCGTAAGTGGTTCCACCAATTATACCATTAGATATGGTAGGTCTGCCGACCCACAGACCAACGATTATGTGAACACGGATTTCTTCAGTAACAATTATTCGCTCAATGCCAATTTGGACCTGTTCCGTGGTTTTCAAAAATTGAATACCATAAGAGCCTCCAAATTTATTTATAAGGCAACCCAAGAAGATATTCTGCAAGAAAAGTTCTTATTGGCCTTTAGGGTAATGAGTGCTTTCTACGACATCAAATTTTACGAAGGTTTAGTGGCCAACTCCTTGGAGCAACTTGAAATTTCCCAAGGAAACTACGATTTGGTTGAAAAACAGGTGGAACTTGGGTTAATGGCGGGTGCCGATCTTTATGAAGCGGAATCCAATCTTTTGGGCGACAAACTTTTATTGACCCAGAACAGAAACCTGCTTACCAACGCCAAACTGATTTTGATTCAGGAAATGAATTTAACCGAAGCTTCGGATATAAAACTACAGGAAAACCTGGAACAAGCTTCGGTGAACCAAACTGTTGCTTTGGACTCCCTGTACCAATCTGCAAGAGGATTTGTGCCTTTGGTAAAATCGCAAGAGCATAGGGTAACAGCGGCCAAAAAACAGTTACAGGCCACAAGGGGAACCCTATTTCCCTCTTTATCACTTGTTGCAGGGTACGGAACCAGCTATTTTGAGACCAATGTGGATGAAAACGGCAATGTTATCCCGTTTAAAACACAGTTCAACGACAACTCTTCAAAGTTTGTGGGTGCACAATTGAACATCCCCATAAGCAACGGATGGGCGAACCACTCTCAAGTAAAACAGCAAAAAATTGCCTATATGCAGGCCAAGAACAACTTGGAGATCCAGGAGCAGGAACTCTTTAAGCTATTGCAGCAATTGGTTCAGGATAATCGGGCACTAATTGCTGAATATGAACAAAGCACCAAAAAGGTAGAAGCCCAGCAACTGGCCTTCACCATAGCCCAAAAAAGATATGAGAAAGGACTGATCAATGCCTTGGAACTTTTTCAGGCAAAGAACCTGTACGGTGTTGCACAGAACGAAAATTTGCAGGTAGGCCTAAGATTGAAAGTCAACCAAAGCACCATAGATTTTTATAGCGGGCTGCCCATTTTTAATATCAACTAAAAACAACCATGGATATACAATTAGAAAAAAAGAAAGGACTTAAACTAAAACACTACGGTTATATCGCATTGGGGATATTACTCTTGTTTGTTGGCTATAAATTGATTTTTGCCAGTTCCATGTCCACCTTTAGAACAGAAAAGGAACGTTTGTCCATTGCCACTGTGACCAACGGTAAGTTTGATGACTATATTACCATAAATGGTAACGTTGCCCCCATCGCTACAATTTATATGGATGCTTATGAAGGAGGACGTGTTTCCGAAAAGTTGATTGAGGAAGGATCCATGGTCAAGAAAGGGGACATTATCCTAAAACTGGAAAACATGGCCCTGTACGAGCAGATTTTGGCCAGTGAAAGCAACTTGGCATTAAAGCAAAACGACCTGCGTTCCACCAAACTCACCTTCGACTCCAGACAGGTTGAAGGCAAAAAATCCTTGGCCACCGCACAATACGATGTACAGCGATTGAAACGCGCGTACGAGCAAAACAAGGAATTGTACGAGGAAGAATTGATTTCCAAGGAAGTTTTTCTAAGAGCAAAGGAAGATTACGAACTGGCACAAAAGCAATATGAAATTGTAAAACTACAAACAGAACAGGATGATGAATTGCGTGAAACATCCCTAAAAGGTTTGGATGCCGACCTTGAACGTATGCAAAAAACGCTTTCCATGGTTTACGAACGTTTGGACCACCTTAATGTGCGGGCCCCTGCGGATGGACAATTGGGGTTTTTGGACGCAGAAATCGGCCAGAGTATTTCACAGGGACAACGTATAGGACAAATTAACGTGCTTACCAATTTTAAGATTGAAGCAGATATTGACGAGCACTATATTGATAGAGTAAAAAGAGACCTTTCCGCCACTCTGGAACGTAACGGCAACGAATACAAACTGCGTTTGCGCAAGGTGTATCCAGAGGTTAGGAACGGTAGGTTCCGTGTGGATTTGGTTTTTGTGGATGACAGACCGGAAACCATACGTGCCGGACAGAGCTATAACATACGGTTGCAGTTGGGCGAATCCAATGATGCTTTGTTGTTGCCAAAAGGAGGGTTCTTCCAGAGCACTGGCGGACAATGGGTATTTGTGATAAACCCCGATGGAAACGAAGCCATTAAGCGCAATGTGCGATTGGGAAAACAAAATTCCAGATACTACGAGGTCCTAGAAGGGCTTCAACCAGGAGAACAGGTCATTACCAGTAACTACGATAGTTTTGGCGATGCGGAACGGATTGTGTTAAAGTAATCCGTGGAAATGTAACAATCATCAAAAACGAACAGTCTTTATAATAAAACAAAAAACAACCATCAAAAATGATAAAGATAACTCACCTTAAAAAAAGCTTCCGAACAGAGGAAGTGGAAACCTTGGCCTTGAACGGAGTGAACTTAAAAGTAGAGGAAGGGGAATTTGTAGCGATCATGGGCCCATCCGGATGTGGAAAATCCACTTTGCTGAACATCATCGGGATGCTGGACAACCCAACCGAGGGCAGCTACAATTTTGCAGGGCACGAAGTAGGTGGACTAAAGGAAAGCCAACGCACCCAGCTTAGAAAAGGGAATCTTGGATTTGTGTTCCAGAGCTTCAACTTGATTGACGAACTTACAGTTTTTGAAAATGTGGAACTTCCCTTGATCTATCTTAAAATGAACAAGGCCGAGCGCAAGGAAAAAGTGTTAAAGGTATTGGAGCGTATGAAGATTGCGCACCGTGAAAAACACTTTCCACAGCAATTATCTGGTGGTCAGCAGCAGCGGGTGGCCATTGCTCGGGCCGTAGTGACCAATCCAAAATTGATCTTGGCGGATGAGCCGACGGGTAACCTGGATTCCAAAAACGGTATCGAGGTCATGAACCTATTGACGGAACTCAACCAAGAAGGAACCACTATTGTTATGGTAACGCACTCCGACCGGGATTCACATTACGCACACAGGGTCATTAACCTTTTCGATGGCCAAATTGTGATCGAAAGCCAGAACAAGCCAATGAAAAGTATGGTATAGGAGTTTATTCACTTTCCCTGAGCGAGTTTATGCTGAGCGTAGTCGAAGCAATGGGTCAATCAAAAAACGAAAAGTCATGTTTAAAAATCACTTAAATATTGCCTGGAGAACCATCAAAAAAGATAAACTCTTTACTTTTATCAAAATAGGTGGTTTTGCCGTAGGTATAGCCGCCTGCCTATTAATTGCGCTATTTATTCGTAACGAGGTCAGCTACGACCAGCATTATACCAAGAAAAATCAAATTTACAGAGTAGTTTTTCAAGGAGAGATCCAAGGCGAGGTAATGAAAAGTACGCACTTCCAATTGCCTTTTGCCGATGCGCTTCAATCCGATTTTCCCGAAATAATCAAAGCGGGAAAAGTAAACACCATAGAGATATTTGGTGCTGGCAAACGTGGGTTTAGGTTAACCGGAAAAAAAGAGAATACCTTTGAGGAGAACTTTATTCTTGCCGATCAAGAAGCATTCGATATTTTGGAAATACAACTGGAGCAGGGAGACCCTGCAACAGTTTTAACGGAACCCAAAAGCATTGTTCTTTCCAAATCCAAGGCCGAGAAGTACTTTCCTAATGGCAATGCTTTGGAGCAAACCATATTTTTGGACAACGACACTTCGACCCCGTATACCGTAACAGGGGTAATGGAGGATGTGCCCGAGAGTTCCCATCTTGATTTCGATTTTCTTCTTCCCATTGAAGACACCAACCAAAGCTGGACCAACCAGAATTATTTCACTTATGTATTGGTAAACCCCAATACCAATATTCAAGAGTTGGAACAAAAAATGACTTTGATCGTTGAAAAATACATCATTCCAGCTCAAATGAAACGAGGACGTTCGGCCAATTTTATAGATGTTTTGAGAACGGCCGAATATAAACTCCAACCGATAACGGACATCTATTTAAAATCGGACCTAAAAATGCAGGACGGACTCAAGCATGGCGATGTTAAGTTTGTTTGGCTTTTTGCTGCCATTGCCATTTTTGTACTGCTCTTGGCCATTATCAATTTTATCAATCTTTCCACGGCCAAATCGGCCAATAGGGCCAAAGAGGTTGGGCTTAGAAAAACCATTGGGGCGTTCAGGAACAATCTGGTAAACCAATTCCTAACAGAATCAGTGGTTTTTAGCATTATCTCCTTTGTTCTGGGAGTTGTACTAGCTTGGGTGTTGTTGCCTACTTTTAATGAAATTGCTTCCAAAAACATGGAGCTTCCCTGGTCCGCATGGTGGTTTGCCCCTATGTTGTTGGTGTCAGCTTTACTGGTCGGAGTTTTGGCAGGGTTATATCCAGCGTTCTATTTATCAGCTTTTAGACCTGCGAATGTCTTAAAAGGAAAATTGAGTGTAGGAAGTAAAAGCGGAAAGTTAAGGAGCGGATTGGTGATCTTTCAATTTACAACTTCGGTGATTTTGATTATTGGGACTTTGATCATTTACCGTCAGATGGATTTTATCGTAAGCAAGGAATTGGGGTATGACAAGGAACGTGTTGTAGTGCTTGAAGGAACCAATATCCTGGGAAACAAAATAGAATCTTTTAAAGAACAGCTCGCGTCATTATCACAAGTAAAGAGCGTAACCTCCACTAACTATTTACCCATTGATGGCGGCAGTAGAAACGGAAACACCTTTAACGTAGATGGGCAAGATGACGGCGGAAGGGGTGTTCCCGCCCAAATTTGGAGAGTGGATTACGATTATATCAAAACGCTGGGTATTCAACTCGAAAAAGGAAGGGATTTTTCCAAGGACTTTGCCTACGACTCCATCAATTCCATTATTATCAATACCAAAATGGCCTCGGAATTGGGCCTGCAGGACCCAATCGGCAAAAAATTGGATAATAGTGGTCAAGTTTTTGAAATCATCGGGGTTATAGAGAACTTCCATTTCAAATCCCTGAAAGAGGATATCTCTTCACTTTCGTTGGTCATAGGAGAGAATGTTGGTGCCGTTTCCGTAAAATTGGAAAAAGGAGACCCGACAGAAGCCTTGGCCTCCATTGAACAAGTTTGGAACAGAAATGTACCAAATCAAGCACTCAATTATTCTTTTCTGGAACAGGAGTTTGCCCAAATGCACGAAGATGTTCAACGCATGGGTAAAATATTCAACAGTTTTGCCCTTTTTGCCATCCTTGTGGCCTGTCTGGGTCTGTTTGCCCTTTCAGCCTTTATGGTGGAGCAGCGTAGAAAGGAAATAAGTATTCGCCGTGTTCTGGGAGCTCCCTTCAAAAACATTTACAAACTGCTCACACTCGACTTTTTAAAATTGATCATCATTTCTATATGTATTGCCATCCCTATTGGTTGGTATTTGATGAATAGATGGCTGGAAGGTTTTGCTTACCGCATCAGTATTGGCTGGGAAATATTTTTAACCGCAGGGCTTATAGCGCTTGGCATTGCAATAGTTACCATCAGTTATCAATCTATTGGAGCTGCCTTGTTAAAACCCACCAAAGGTTTACGTTCAGAATAATCAATCAAAAACCCAAGAAATCATGTTCAAGAATTATCTAAAAATAGCCTGGAGGAACCTTACCAAGAACAAGGCTTATACTATTATCAACGTAGGGGGGCTTGCCCTAGGTATGGCCGTGGCCCTTATCATTGGGTTGTGGATTACGGACGAATTGAGCCATAACAGCTATTTTGTCAATAAAGAGCGAATAGCACAGGTTTTTCAATCGCAGACCATGAATGGGGAAACAGGGACCGGACCCGCTATTCCCCGCCCGTTGGAAAAAGCCTTCAGGGATGGGTATATGGATAATTTCAAGCATTTGGTAATGTGCTCTTGGAACACTTCCCAATATCTCAAATACAAGGAAACCAGTATATCGAGGAGTGGGAATTTCATGCAGCGCGAAGCCCCCGAAATGTTGGGCCTGAAAATATTGAAAGGTGAAAAGGACGGGGTTCGTGAAATCAATTCCATTATGTTGAACGAATCGACAGCCAATGCGCTTTTTGGCGATGAAGACCCTATTGGAAAGACCATAGAGGTCAATAGTCAATACGACATGATGGTAACCGCGGTATACGAGGATATTCCTTTTAACAATTCCTTCAACGATACTGAATTTATTATGCCTTGGGACAAGTATGTTTCCATAAACGAATGGATTAAAAATGCTGAGGATCAATGGGGGAACAACTCCTTTCAGATGTTTGTCCAAATTGCCGATAATACCACCATGGAATCCGTTACCTCCAAAATCGGTGAGGTAAAACAAGAACTTAATGAAAATTCAAGGGAATTCAACACGCAATTGTTTTTGTTCCCGATGAAGGATTGGCACTTACAATCGCACTTTGAAAACGGGAAACAAGTGGGCGGTAGAATCAAATACGTATGGCTATTTGGGATTATCGGAGCTTTTGTTCTTTTGCTGGCGTGCATCAATTTTATGAATTTGAGTACGGCCCGTTCCGAAAAGAGAGCCAAAGAAGTTGGCATTAGAAAATCCATTGGGTCGCAACGTGGCCAACTTATCAATCAATTTTTAGGAGAATCCTTTTTAGTGGTTTTATTTGCCTATGCACTGTCGATCTTTATTGTAGTCCTATCCTTGAGCGGGTTCAATGATCTAGCTAGAAAGGAAATCGACTTCCCTTGGTCATCTATAGGTTTTTGGCTTGCCTCATTGACCTTTATTTTGTTCACAGCACTTTTGGCGGGCAGCTATCCGGCACTTTACTTATCTTCATTTAGGCCGGTAGATGTTTTAAAGGGCACCTTTAAATCAGGAAAACATTCAGGCCTGCCTCGTAAGATATTGGTGGTGGTACAATTTACGGTTTCAGTGGCCTTCATCATCGGAACGGTGATCGTGATGCAACAGATTAACCATGCCAAAAACAGACCTGTGGGTTACGATAAGGAGGGCTTGGTACAAGTGCCGACCATGAGTCAAGATTTTACCGGAAAGTTTGAATTGATGAGGGAAGAATTTATCAATTCGGGAGCGGTCATCGAAATGTCGACCTCTAGCAGCCCAACAACAAATATATGGTCCAACCGCAGCGGTTGGACATGGGAAGGTAAACCCGAAGGCTTTCAAGAAGACATGGCCTGGACCGAAGTATCACCGGAATTCGCCAAAAGCCTCAATTTAAAGATTGTGGCCGGAAGGGATTTTTCCAGAGAGTTTGCTTCCGATTCAACAGCTGTGCTTCTTAATGAAACTGCTGTAAAATATATGGGTCTAAAAGATCCCATTGGGAAACTCCTTATAGATGAGGACAATGAAAACCCAAGTGATCCCTTGAAAATCATTGGAGTGGTTCAGGATATGATTGCCCAATCTCCATATGAGCCCGTTAAACAAGGCATGTATGTATTCGACAGATATGGTAACGGCTCCTATTACAATATGAGATTGAACCCAGAGCAAAGTGCGAGCCAGAATATCGCTGTCATCGAAAAAGTTTTTAAAGAGCATTTTCCAAGCATCCCTTTTCAATACGACTTTGTGGACGATGAATACGGTGAAAAATTTGCGGCCGAAGAACGCATTGGCCGATTGTCGGGAATTTTTACGGCACTGGCCATTCTGATCAGTTGTTTGGGGCTATTTGGGTTGACTTCCTTTGTGGCAGAACAGCGTACCAAGGAAATAGGGGTGCGCAAAGTACTTGGAGCTTCGGTGTTCAATGTATGGAACATGTTGTCCAAGGACTTTTTAAAACTCGTCATTATCTCCTGTTTTATTGCCGTACCCATTGCCTATTATGTAATGAACGGATGGTTACAGGAGTATCCCTATCGTGTGATACTTAAATGGTGGATTTTTGCCCTTGCCATGCTGGGAGCTCTGGCCGTAACCATTCTCACCGTGAGCTTTCAGGCAATCAAAGCAGCACGGACCAACCCTGCCCGGAGTTTGCGTACAGAATAAATATGAAAAAATGAACGATTATGCTCAAAAACAACATCAAAATAGCCTGGAGAAGCCTTAAAAAACAGCCATTCTTCACTTTTATCAACACCTTTGGATTAGCTATAGGAATGGCTGGAGGGCTTTTGCTCGGGCTCTATATCTATGACGAACTGAATCATGACACTATGTTTGCCGATGCAGATCGTATCCATAGAGTCAACGCAGACCTTAAATTTGGCGGAGTCGAAAACCAGTTTGCCGAGGTGTCCGCTCCTATGGCCCAAGCCATGCTCAATGACATTCCCGAAGTGGAACTTACCACAAGGTTCAGGAACGTTGGGAGTGTCTTTATTAGACCTCAGGGAACTGAAAGCAATGTAAAGGAACTTTCGGTTGCCTATGTAGACTCCACTTTCTTTAAAATGTTTGGGTTAAAGCTTTTATACGGCGATGAACGTTCTGCCTTGAAAGAACCAAATACCTTGGTCATGACCAAGACAGCTGCCGAAAAACATTTTTCCACAAATAAAGCCATTGGGCAAACAGTGTTGTTGAACGACAATGAAGTATATCGGGTAACCGGGGTGATAGACGATATGCCCAAGAACTCGTTCCTAAAAGATCGTGGCCTTTTCCTGGCTATGTCAGGGTATGAAGATGCACAATTGGCTGAATGGGGAAGCCACAATTACTACACGTTCATCAAGTTGTTGCCTGGAACAAAAGCTGGGGACATTCAGAATAGACTACAAAGTATGGTCGGGAAATACTTGATTCCCTATGTCCAGACATTCTTCCCCGGAATTACGGAACAACAGTTCATCGATTCTGGCAACTACATGTACTACACCACCATACCCTTGACAGATATCCATTTGTATTCGGGAAGAAACCCAGAGTTCAGTGCTGTGAGCGACATCAAGAACGTTTACATTCTTTCGGCCATCGCGCTGATTCTCCTAGTTTTGGCCAGTGTTAACTTTATGAACCTTTCCACTGCACATTCCCTCAAAAGGGCCAAGGAAGTGGGCATTCGGAAGACCCTGGGTTCCCAAAGAATTGGGTTGATAAGACAGTTTTTGACCGAGTCGGGGCTTATTTCATTAGCTTCTATGTGCTTGGCGCTACTGATGGCCATGGCAATTCTTCCTTTGTTCAATGAATTGTCCGGAAAAGAATTGGCCCTTCCCTTGCACCATGTTGGTTTTTGGGCCGTACTAGTATTGGCTGCAATGCTTCTAGGGCTTGTTTCAGGGACTTACCCCGCTTTTTTTATGTCTCGTTTTGTGGCCGCCAAGGTGCTCAAAGGACAGAGGGGTAACGCCATTGGTGGGGAAGGGGTAAGAAATGCACTGGTCGTCCTCCAGTTCTCCATTTCGGTGTTCTTGATACTGGGTACTTTGGTCGTTTTTCAGCAATTGCAGTATATACAGGGCAAAAACTTGGGGTATGGCAAAAACCAAGTGTTGGTGATCAATGGCGTTAATGCCCTTGACATGAAAAAGAAGGCCTTCAAGGAAGAAGTGATGCAGCTCAGTCAGGTTAACAATGCCACACTGAGCAGTTTTTTGCCCACTCCTTCCGCACGTACCAACAGCTCATTCATGAGGGCCGAGGACCGCAGCCAGGAAAAGACCATCAACATGCAACAGTGGAACGTGGACGAAGATTATCTCTCGACCATTGACATTTCATTGATTTCGGGAAGAAATTTTGACATCGGTCGTTTTGCCAGTGATTCCACAAGCATCATCGTTAATGAAAAAGCAGTGGCCGTTATGGGAATGACAGCTCAAAACGTGTTGGGCACCCAACTTGTTAATGATTTTGATGATGGTACCCTTCTCACCGTGATCGGGGTGGTCAAAGACTTTCATTTTGAATCGCTCCGCAACGAAGTCGAGGCCCTTGGGTTTTTCTATGGAGCTGGTGGGGCGAGCAGATTGGCCATAAAGCTCAGTGAAGGCGACGTGTCCCGTACCCTTTCCGAAATTGAGGAGATTTGGTCGAAATTGGCCCCTTCCCAACCTTTTGAGCATTATTTCATGGACGATTCCTTCAATACCAGTTATGAAGCGGAGCAACGTTTGGGCAAAATATTCATGGTATTCACCGTTTTATCCATCTTTATCGCTTGTTTGGGACTGCTCGGGCTCGCAGCATTCAATGCACAAAAACGTGTAAAGGAAATTGGGGTTCGCAAAGTACTGGGGGCTGGTGTTGGACAAATTGTCTATCGCTTGTCCGTCGACTTTTTAAAGCTTGTTGGACTTGCAGTGATTATTGCCTTACCATTAGGCTGGTATGCCATGGATCGGTGGTTACAAGACTTCTCCTATCGCATCGTTATTCCGTGGTGGATTTTTGCCCTCTCGGCATTGTTGGCTGTAGGAGTGGCCTTGTTGACCGTGAGCTACCAAAGTATAAAAGCGGCTGTTGTAAATCCGGTCAAAAGTTTAAGAAACGAATAAAATCAGGACATGCTTTTACAACTCAACAACATATTCAAATGGGTCACCACGGGCGGCCAACGTATTTTTCTATTGAAAGACATCAATCTCGAAGTAGAGCAAGGAGAGTTCATATCCATTATGGGACCATCAGGTTCGGGAAAATCAACCTTGCTCAACATTATCGGGATGCTGGATACTTTTGATGAGGGCGAGTACAATTTTTTGGATGAATCCGTTCATTCCCTTAAAGAAAAGCACCGTTCCAATCTGTACAAACAATACATCGGCTTCGTGTTCCAATCCTACCATTTGTTGGATGAACTTACCGTAAGGGAAAACTTGGAAATGCCCTTGATCTATAAAAAAATCAAAGGCCCGGAGCGTAAGGCCATGGTTGCCGATATGTTGGACCGTTTTAACATTGTGGGCAAAAAGGATCTTTTTCCAGCTCAACTAAGCGGTGGACAACAGCAATTGGTAGGGGTGGCAAGAGCTTTGATCGCCAATCCAAAATTGATTTTGGCCGATGAGCCCACTGGCAATCTAAACTCCAAACAGGGAGAGGAAATCATGGAGCTGTTCAAACAGTTAAATGAAGAGGGGGTAACCATCATTCAAGTGACACACTCGGAAAAAAATGCGGAGTATGGTTCCAGAATCATCAATTTGTTGGATGGCAGAATGGTTTGACCGTTAAATCTCCCCCTAAGCTTTGCCTCTATAACCAAAGAAACATGACCGCTTCGCTTTTAGAATCAAGAAACTAGACTCAACATCGATTGTTTTCGGAGATAGGTAAAATTCCAGCGGCAGACGGGCGTGTAAGAAGGGTTTTGGAAGTCAGTTTGCACTAGCTAGTCGACAGTGACTCTTATCTTCGAGTTTGAACTTGATGCTTGACTTGAGCTTGTTCGGTGCTTGAAGAGTCCAAAAATCAGGTTCAAAAGGTATTTGTGGAGATTGGAGGAATTCGTGTCAAAAGGATATTGGGAGTCCGAAGTCAGTAGTTCCCTGTGTTGTTTGGTCTTGGGTCTTTGCTCTTGAACTTGGTGCTTGTGCTTGAAAATCAATCAGCCAATTCGGCCAGTTCCTTGCCCACAAGACTGCCGAGGGCAACCCCCATTCCTCCAAGACGCACCCCACAATAAATAGAGTTGGAAACTTGCTTGACAATAGGCGATTTTTGGGCGCCCACACCCATGATGCCGCTCCATCTGCGTTCAATTTTTAGGGGATGATTAGGTAAAATCATATTACGGAGCAATGTTTCAAGCTTATCTTGAATGATTTGGGTTTCTCCGAATTCAGTGGTTTCCTCGGTTTTAAAATCGAGGTTTCTGCCACCGCCAAATAGAATTCTATCATCAATATTGCGGAAATAATAATACCCTTCATCAAAATGGAAGGTGCCCTTTATGTGCAAATTTTTGATGGGTTCCGTAACCAAAACTTGCGCCCGGGCAGGTTTCACGGTTTCAGAGTTTATTAGCTTGGAGGCAAAACCATTCGTGGCCACAAACACTTTTTTGGACACAAATTCAAAGTCAGTTGTCTTGATGGTCGCTTTTCCGTTGGATTCGACCACCTCTTCGACCATCACCCCATTTAAAATGGGGAGTTCCATACTCACGCACTTTTGAATCAAAGAACGCATCATTTTGCCCGTGTCCAGTTGCCCTTCCTGCCGATGCGTGATGTATTTTTCTTGAATATTGAAAAAACCGAAGCGATTGCCATTGGTAACAAATGGCTGTTGGGGAAAAACAGGTTCCATTAAATTGTTGAGGTAAGGCACGGCCGCCAAACATTTTTCATAAAACCCAGGCTTTTCCAAAGGAAAAAGTTCGTGGCTTCCATGCAATTCAAAACCTATGGCCTTGTCTCCAAGGAGGTTTCGCAAACGTTGAATCCCCTCCCACCGTTTTTGAACCAGTTGCACCACTTCTTCCTCTGTATGATGGTCTAGGTCCGATAAAATTTCCGAGGCGCTCCCAAAGCAGGCAAAACCGGCATTTTTGGTGCTTGCGCCTTGGGGCAGGCTGCCTTTTTCCAGAATCAAGACATTGCTTTTCGGGTATTTTCCCTTTAGATGGATGGCGCAGTTGATGCCAACAATCCCACTGCCGATTATGGTAAAATCGACATTGGAAAACCAGCTTTTATGTTCCCAATAGCTTAATTCCATAAAAGAAAAACCCCGATGCTATCGGGGTCTATATTAATGATGGTCTTGATATTTTGGATCCATTTTAAAATCCTCCATAAATTTGGTGGTGTAATTACCTGCCAAATAATCTGGATGATCCATCAGTTGACGATGGAATGGAATGGTAGTCTTAACACCCTCGATCACAAATTCGTCCAAAGCTCGCCTCATTTTGTTGATGGCCTCTTCCCTTGTTTGTGCTGTGGTTATCAGCTTGGCGATCATGGAATCATAATTTGGAGGAATCATGTAACCACTGTACACATGTGTGTCCAAACGAACACCGTGTCCGCCGGGAGTATGAAGTGTTGTGATTTTCCCAGGGGAAGGCCTAAAGTCGTTATAGGGATCTTCCGCATTGATCCTGCACTCAATGGAATGCAATTTGGGATAATAGTTTTTTCCCGAGATCGGTACTCCACCAGCAACCAAAATTTGCTCACGAATCAAATCGTAATCCACAACTTGCTCCGTAATAGGGTGCTCTACTTGGATACGGGTGTTCATTTCCATAAAGTAGAAATTTCGGTGTTTGTCCACCAAAAACTCAATGGTGCCCGCCCCTTCGTATTTTATATATTCGGCTGCTTTTACGGCCGCTTTCCCCATGTCTTCACGGAGTTTGTCCGTCATAAACGGTGAAGGTGTCTCTTCGGTAAGCTTTTGGTGTCTACGCTGTACGGAACAATCCCTTTCGGACAAGTGACAGGCTTTGCCATACTGGTCGCCCACAATTTGGATTTCGATATGCCGGGGTTCTTCAATCAGCTTTTCCATGTACATGCCGCCATTGCCAAAGGCAGCGGTTGCTTCGTTTACGGCACTGTTGAAGTTTTTCTCCATTTGCTCCTCGGACCAAATGGCGCGCATTCCTTTACCACCACCACCGGCAGTGGCTTTGATCATTACCGGATAGCCCATTTTTTTGGCTTCTTTTCTGGCATGATCAACATCTTTCAACAAACCTTCGGAACCGGGAACCGTGGGAACACCTGCTTTTTTCATGGTTTCCTTGGCGGTTGCCTTATCTCCCATTTTCTCAATTTGCTCACCCGAAGCACCGATGAATTTGATATCGTGCTCGGCACATATTTTGGAGAATTTGGCATTTTCGGAAAGGAATCCGTAACCAGGGTGAATGGCATCGGCGTTGGTGATTTCCGCTGCGGCTATAATATTTGGAATCTTTAAATAGGATTCGCTACTGGGCGCTGGCCCAATACAAACAGCTTCGTCGGCAAAGCGGACATGAAGGCTTTCCTCGTCGGCCTTGGAGTAAACGGCAACGGTCTTGATGCCCATTTCCTTACAGGTTCTTATAATCCGCAAGGCAATTTCACCCCTATTTGCAATCAATATTTTTTTAAACATAGAACACAATCTTAAATTCTGAATTCTAAATCTTAAATGGTTTTAGGTGACGAAACGCCCCCAAAATTTATCATTTAAAACTCACTACGATGGGTCTACCAAGAACAAAGGTTGGTCAAACTCAACAGGAGAGGAATCATCAACCAATATCTTAACTATTTTACCTGAAACCTCCGATTCAATATCGTTAAAAAGTTTCATTGCTTCGATCACACATAGAACATCTCCTTTATTGATGGAACTGCCAACCTCAACGAATGGCGGTTTGTCCGGGGATGGTTTTCTATAGAATGTTCCTATGATGGGTGATTTGATGGTTATGTATTTTGAGTCATCATCTCCTTTTTTAGAATCCGAAGGTGATGGCGACGCAGCTTCTTGGGTTGTTGCAGGTGCTTGCGCAGCTGGGGCAGCGGCGCTCGGCGCTTGGGCTACGGGTATTTGCTGAACAATGGTGGTCTCTGGTGTGCTGGAGCTAGTGCTTCCCGTTCGAATGGTAATCTTAATGTCCTCCATTTCCAGCTTCACCTCGCTGGCACCCGATTTGGCGACAAACTTGATTAAACTTTGAATTTCCTTAATGTCCATGGAATATAATTTAGTTAGTTGTGTGATTAAGAATTATAGGCCCACTTCAAGTAAATGGAACCCCATGTAAAACCTCCTCCAAAGGCGGCAAAAATAATATTATCTCCTTTTTTCAACTGCTTCTCGAAGTCATAGAGCAACAAGGGCAGTGTGGCGGATGTCGTGTTTCCGTACCGGTCAATGTTAATAAGAACCTTCTCGGCCTCAAGACCCATTCTGTTGGCCGTAGCATCAATAATACGTTTGTTGGCTTGGTGTGGCGCCAACCATTGTACATCGTCTTTTGTTAGGTTGTTCCGCTCCATGATCAAAGCTGAAACATCGGCCATGTTAGAGACTGCAAATTTAAAAACAGACTTCCCATCTTGAAAGACGTAGTGCTGTTTGTTTTTTACCGTTTCCTCTGATGCCGGCAAAATGGAACCTCCTGCATCAATCTTTAAAAATTGACGGCCAATCCCATCCGAGCGCAAAAACTCATCTTGTAAACCTAAGCCTTCTTCATTGGGTTCAAAAAGAGCCGCTCCAGCTCCATCCCCAAAAATAATACAAGTTGTTCTATCGGTATAATCTATTATGGACGACATCTTATCGGCCCCAATGACCAATACTTTTTTATATCTGCCGGATTCTATATAACTGGCCGCGGTGGACATCCCGTACAAAAAACTGGAACATGCAGCTTGTAGATCGTAAGCAAAAGCGTTTACCGCACCAATTTCTGAAGCCACATAGGCCGCAGTGGAAGCGACAGGCATATCGGGGGTGGCGGTGGCAACGAGTACAAAGTCTATTTCCGAGGCTTCGATGCCCCTTTTTTGGAGCAAATCTTCCGCAGCTCTGATTGCCATGAAAGATGTTCCCGCATTAGCTTCTTTTAAGATTCTTCGTTCCTTGATCCCTGTTCTTGTGGTAATCCATTCATCGTTGGTATCTACCATGGTTTCCAAAATCTTATTGGAAAGAACAAAATCTGGAACGTACCCTCCTACAGCTGTTATTGCTGCTGTTGTTTTTTTCATTTTAGCCTCTCTTTACTGTCAAAAAGATTGAAATTTGACCCAAAAGCGGTGAAAATTAGTCATTTTATATGACTTTATTGGTAAAATTAACCGTTTTTGGATGTTAAGACGGGTCCATAAAAAAACTCCCGTCAAAAATTCAACGGGAGTTGCTTTATTACAAGGGATTTGCGGTTAGGCCGCAGTCTCCTCTTCTGTTTTGTCAATCAAAACCTGACCTCTGTAGTACAATTTGCCTTCGTGCCAGTGAGCTCTGTGGAACAAGTGCATTTCACCTGTAGTAGAGTCCTTGGCAATCGTTGGCGCAACTGCTTTGTAGTGGGTTCTTCTTTTGTCCCTTCTGGTTTTTGATGTTTTTCTTTTAGGATGTGCCATTATAAACCTATTTATCCGTTAGTAACTTTTTTAAATCGTCCCATCTGGGATCTGTTTTTTCTGATGATTTCGTATGCTCTTTTGGCTGTAATTCTTCCAGCTTGTCCAAGATGTCCGATTGCAACGTTCCGTCCTCAACTCCGGGATGAACCCTTTTTTGGGGAACGGCAAGCACCAACATTTCGTATATGTACTGTGCTATATTGAACTGGTGCTCTCCATGTGGTATGATCAAGATTTCATCGTCTTCATCGTTGTACTCTTCGCCAAACTTGACGACTAGTTTTAAACCGGAATCGATAGGTTGGTCAAAAGGCTCGCCTGTCAAATCACAATCCACATTTATGGTACCCTTCGCTTCAATCTGGAGTTCCATCATGGTGCTCATTTTTTCCAAAACGGCACTTATTTGAACGGAAGCTCCGTTAAATTCTTGGTAGTCAAAAGATTCAAAGAACGCATCATCAATCTCGTACACAAATTTATGTTTCCCCAACTTCAGACCTGAAAAAGGGATAAAAAACTCTTTCAGCTTCATCATTTCTACACTTAAGGTTTGTGTACCAGCCTTTAAAGGCGGGTGCAAAGATACTACTAATTTACAAAACTGCAATTCTAGCCACAACAAATATCCAAAATGCAGTCAACTTTTTATCCCCCGCGCTTAATTTTCTGCTTTTGTAAGGGATTTTTGGTCAATTCCAGGTACTCCGTTCTGTTCTTGAACACTTGCATTGCGGTAAACACGGCTTCTTTAAAAGAACTCTCGTCCGCTTTGCCCTTTCCTGCGATTTCGTAAGCGGTTCCGTGGTCTGGTGATGTACGTACTTTGTTTAATCCTGCCGTATAATTTACCCCTTTTCCAAAGGAAAGGGTCTTGAATGGAATAAGGCCTTGATCGTGATAGGCCGCCAAGATGGCATCAAAATTCTGATGACTGTTGGAACCAAAAAAACTATCTGCCGAATAAGGTCCGTATACCAAAGTGCCCTTGTTGAACAGTTCTTCTATGGTAGGTTTTAGAATTTTATCATCCTCCTCGCCAATGGTACCACTGTCCCCACTATGGGGATTAATTCCCAGCATGGCAATTTTGGGCCTACGGATACCAAAATCCATTTTAAGGGATTTTTCCATGGTGGCGACCTTGTTCCGAATCAATTTGGGGGTAATGGCCTTGGCCACATCTTTTACGGCGATATGGTCGGTGAGCAATCCAACACGCAAGGAATTGGTTACCATAAACATCAAGCTTTCACCCTCCAGTTCTTGGGCAAGGAAATCGGTATGGCCGGGAAATTTAAAATTTTCGGACTGTATATTGTTTTTGTTGATGGGTGCCGTGACCAAGACATCAATTTTGTCTTCTTTTAATGCAGAAACTGCAGCCCTCAGGGAGCGAATAGCAAAATCGCCTGCTTCTTTGGTGGCGTGACCGTATTCAATTTTCGGTGTTTCTTTCCATACATTCACAATATTGACCTTGCCTTCCAGAGCCTGGCCCGCATCCCGAACACCATTGAATTTGAGGTCAATCCCCAAATCTTTTATTTGTTGTGAAATGATTTTGTTCGATGCAAATATCACTGGGGTACAAAACTCCAACATTCTTGGGTCTTCGAATGTTTTGAGCGCTACCTCGCACCCAACGCCGTTAATGTCCCCTATGGAAATCCCTAACTTTATTTTTTGATTTTCCTTCATAAAATGAATGCCGTTATGGCTACTTTTGCATTACAAATCTAGTCAATTAATAAGATACATGTTCACAGGGATTATAGAGACTTTGGGTAAGGTTGAAAAGCTGGAAAAAGAGGGCGGAAATCTACACATTACCGTTGCTTCCGATATTACTTCTGAATTGAAAATTGACCAGAGTGTTTCGCATAATGGGGTATGCTTAACTGTGGTTTCTCTTGATGGTGACAACTATACCGTCACGGCCATTGAGGAAACCCTGAACAAAACCAACTTGAGCGATTTGGAGTTGGGGGATGTAGTGAACTTGGAGCGTGCCATGGTTTTGGGTGCCCGTTTGGACGGTCACATTGTTCAAGGGCACGTGGACCAAACCGCTACCTGCAAATCCATCGAGGAAAAAGACGGCAGTTGGATCTATAGTTTTGAATACGACCTCAAACTCAATAATGTAACCATTGAAAAAGGCTCCATTACGGTGGATGGGGTGAGCTTGACCGTGGTTGACTCACAAAAAAACAGCTTCAGTGTAGCGATTATTCCCTACACTTACGAACATACTCGTTTCCACACCTACAAAGTAGGAACTGCTGTAAACTTGGAGTTTGATGTGGTCGGGAAGTATGTTTCCAGGTTATTGGAATTGAGGGGTTAAGACCCATCAAAGCACACTCCGCATTCCGCGCCATATTTTTATCAAGAAAAATGTTGCGACCAACACCAAACCAGTGAGCCCTATGGCCAACGGATAATTGCCATAGATCCAGTTTCCTGTGGCAAAAAGGCAACCGTATACCAAAATACAGCCCACGATCATGGCCAATACACCCGATGGAACCGTCCATTTTTCATTACCATCGTCCAAAGAAACCCCTTCGGCTTTAGCTTCTTCATGAATCTTTTTCCAGCCAGGACCTCCCGGTTTTGTGATTTTGTAGAATCGGTACAATACCTTGTTTTCTTCAGGCTTGGTTAAAAAGGTCGTTGCCAACCAAAGTATCGTGGTTATAAGCACGACCAGTGGAAATTTGCTCCAACCTGGAAATGGTGCTGCTTCCGACAAAAAGAGCGCATCTTCATATTGCCAGAACAAAATGGAAATGATTCCTGATGAGAACATGGCAACGATTTCACTCCATGCATTGATTCGCCACCAGAACCATCGCAATAAAAAGATAAGCCCGGTTCCCGCTCCAAACATGATAATGATGTCGAACAATTGCGTTGCATTGTTAAGTTCCAAAGCAAACAAGCTACTCAAGACCATCAAAATAACAGTGGAAATCCTTCCCACGTTGACCAATTCTTTTTCTGAAGCGTTTTTGTTGATTTGTTGTTTGTAAAAATCATTCACAATATATGAGGAACCCCAGTTAAGGTGGGTCGATATGGTTGACATGTAGGCCGCTCCCAAAGAAGCCATTACCAGACCCAATAGGCCAGTGGGCAACATGGTTAGCATGGCGGAATAGGCCAAATCGTTTTTAAGGATGTTTTCGGGCACATTGGGAAATGCTTGGCGAATACTCTCCAAATCCGGGAATACGACGATGGATGCCAATGCCACCAAAATCCAAGGCCAAGGCCTTAGCGCATAGTGCAAAATATTAAAGAAAAACGTGGCCCCGATGGCATGATTTTCATTTTTGGCTGCCAGCATTCGTTGGGCGATGTAGCCTCCACCGCCTGGCTCGCCGCCCGGGTACCAAGCACTCCACCATTGTACGGCCAAGGGAATAATCAAAAGGCCAATCAACGCCTCAGTATCTGAAAAATCGGGAAGAATGGACATTTTTTCCTGCACTTGTGCATTGGCCAAAATATTGTCCAAACCACCAACTTCGGGCATATTTACCAAATAGACCGCTGCTCCAATAGCACCGCCCATGGCAACAAAAAACAGCAGGAAATCGGTATAAACTACCCCCCTAAAACCACCTACGGCGCTAAATATTACAGTAATGGTACCACCTAGAAGCACAGTTTCAACAGGTTCCAGCCCCAGCATTACCTGTCCGATTTTAATGGCTGCCAAAGTTACGGCCGACATGGCCATTACATTAAAGACAACTCCCAAATATAAAGACCGGAACCCTCTTAGGAAATGTGCAGGCTTTCCGCCATATCTTAGGTCATAAAACTCCATATCGGTGGAGACGTTGGATTTCCTCCAAAGTTTCGCGTAGACAAATACCGTAAGCAAACCTGTGAGCAAAAAGGCCCACCAACCCCAGTTTCCGGAAACTCCGTCGGTACGTACAAAATCCGTGACCAAATTGGGGGTGTCGGTAGAGAATGTGGTGGCCACCATGGAGAATCCCAAAAGCCACCAAGGCATGCTACGGCCAGATAAAAAGTATTCTGCTGTGTTTTTTCCTGATTTTTTGGATACGTAGATTCCAATGAAAAGGACTATGGCGAAGAATCCAAAAATGATGATGTAATCTAAAAGTTCTAGTTTCATTTGTTTAGTTTGGCTGGAGCTAAAGATAGGTTTTTTGAGTTAATTTTGTAAACCAGAAAAAAGTCTTCATGTTTCTTTCCACATTCTCAGATATTTCCGTTGCTGCATGGATAATGGCCGCTACTGCTGTTTTCTTAATGGGAGTTTCCAAAGCAGGGCTCAAGGGAATGTCCATTTTTAATGTAACGCTCATGGCATTGGCATTTGGTTCCAAGGCATCCACCGGGCTTTTTATTCCCTTGTTGATCGTGGGGGATACGTTTGCCGTGATTTATTACAATCGACATACCCAATGGAAGTATATTATAAAATTTCTTCCCTGGATGATTTTGGGTATTCTTATTGGTGTTCTGATTGGAAAAGACCTGCCCGAACGGGAATTTAAATGGGCTATGGTTGTGGTGATATTTATTAGTTTGGGCATGTTGGTTTTTTGGGACCGTAGAAAGTCCAAAACGGTGCCCACCCAATGGTTGTTTTCTGGCTCCATGGGAGTATTCGCAGGTATTTGCACGATGATCGGAAATTTGGCCGGGGCTTTTACCAATATTTTCTTTTTGGCGATGCGATTGCCCAAAAATGAATTTGTGGGCACGGCAGCCTGGTTATTTTTTATCACCAATCTGTTTAAAATGCCTTTTCATGTTTTTGTTTGGAAAACCATTACGGTGGAAAGTCTTTTGATCAATTTAAGATTGCTCCCAGCTATTTTTGTTGGTTTGGTTTTGGGTGTTTTTTTGGTGAAGAAAATCAATGAAAAAAACTACAAACGCTTTATTTTGATTGTGACGGCGATTGGTGCCGTGGCGATTTTGTTTAGGTAGAAGATCGAGTACCATAAATAAAAAGAAGGTGTCTAAAAAAGCTTGTTGCCTGTCAGTTCGAGCCCTTCGGCTACGCTCAGGATAAACAAAAGTCGAGAACTTGAATTTATGTTGATAATCAATGGGTTTCGACTGCGCTCAACCTGACAAATCCAAACTTTTGTTGCTTTTTAGGGACATTCAGGAGTAAGCCTGTTTTTTCATGAACATTAAACTAAATGCCACTGAACCATATTGGTTTTAGTGGCATTTTTCATTTATATGTTGTGCTCTTGATGCTTTTGAACGAAGATGCGTCCGTTTTCAA